>NZ_JBSWZK010000001.1:682494-975351 GCF_054054605.1 Aquimarina sp. 433 | reverse complement strand
CTTTTGATGAAAAGGGAAACAAAAGTCTAAATCAGCTTATAAGTCTTAAAACTTAGAGCCTTGTCATAGGTTACTTTTGTTTCCTTTCTCTTTCATAAATATCTAAAAAACAAATCTAAAGGAGCCTGTCGAAGTTTTTAATCTGATGTTTTTCAAATGATCTTCGACAGGCTCAGACTGACAAATACGAGTTTGTAATACTTTTTAGACCTCTTTTTTGTTTTATTTTAATAGTTTTACATTAGACATTTAAACTTCTAGGAAATAATATACGTGTAATGAAAGGATTTTTTAGCAATTTTAAAGGAGATGCTTTTGGGGGATTAACTTCTGGTATCGTAGCATTGCCACTGGCTTTAGCATTTGGAGTATCATCTGGATTAGGACCTACAGCAGGATTATACGGAGCTATTTTTATTAGTTTCTTCGCTGCCTTATTCGGAGGAACCAATACGCAAATCTCTGGTCCTACAGCACCAATGACTGCTGTAAGTATGGTGGTGATTGCAGGAATTATTGCAGCTAATGACGGTAGTGTAGAAAAAGCATTACCAGCCATCCTTACGATCTTTTTATTATGCGGGTTGATACAAATCTTGTTAGGAGCTATCGGAATTGGAAAATACATTAAATATATTCCATATCCTGTAGTTTCAGGATTTATGACTGCGATTGGAGTGATTATCTTGTTAACCCAAATATTACCATCTGTCGGATATTATCCAAAAGAAGATGTTGAGTTTGTTTCAAAATTCAAAATAGAGGCAGAAGAGGTAATCCTAAAGAACATTTTACAAGAAGAAGCAGGTAAAGGTATTTTGGTGCTAGAAGATTTTAAACAAACCATTACCAAAGCCGAAACAATTTCGGAAGCGGATATCTTAAAAGAATCTCAAACATTAGCAGGAAAAGAAACCTCTGGTGCTTTAGGGGCTATTAAAGCACTACCGAGAGCTTTACAAAATATTAATTGGTTAGAGTTACTATTAGCGCTGGGAACCATTTTTATCATTTATGGTTTTAAACGAATTACAAAAGCGATACCTAGTACATTAGTCGCATTAGTAGTCATGTCTGGTATTGCCTATGGTTTTGGGTTGGATTATAGACCAATCAAAGAGATTCCAAGCGGTTTACCCATTCCAAGATGGGAAATATTTACAGGATTTAGTCTAGCTAGTGTTACACCCTATATTTTTACAGCATTTACATTGGCATTATTAGGAGCGATTGACTCTTTACTAACGAGTGTGATTGCGGATAATATGACCAAAACCAGACACAAACCTAATAAAGAATTGGTAGGACAAGGTATTGGTAACGCCATAGCATCATTATTTGGAGGTATTCCTGGAGCGGGAGCGACGATACGAACTGTGGTAAATATCAACGCAGGTGGTAAAACCAAATTATCCGGAATGATTGCAGGGTTGGTACTATTTGTAGTAATGTTGGGATTAGCACCTGTAGCGTCTAAAATACCTGCTGCCGTACTTGCAGGAATCTTAATTACCGTAGGAATTGGTGTCATGGATTATAAAGGACTAAAAGCAGTGCCTAGTATGCCAAAAGACATTAAATTAGGACCTATTAAAGTAAGTTCTGAAGTATTGATCATGTTTGTGGTATTGATCTTATCTACTTTTTGGAATTTGGTGTATGCTGTAGGTATTGGATTGGTGATAGCCTGTTTGATGTTTATGAAAAAAATTGGGGATCTTACAGCAGAACGATCGGATGTAAAACCGCTTAAAGAAGAAGCTTGGAGTGATGAGAAAAACTTTCCTGAGAAGTTGAAAGAAGAGGTGTTTATCAAACACCTTAAAGGACCATTATTCTTTGGATCTACGAGTGACTTCCAAAATTTAGCTGCGCAGATTCCAGATACGTCTAAAGTAGTGATCGTACGATTGGCCAAAATGCAGTATATGGATCAATCGGGATTATATACGATGGAAGAGATCATCCTAGGACTCCAGCAAAAAGGAATTAAAGTATTGTTTGTAGGCTTGGCAAAGCAACCAAGATATATGATGGAGCATATCGATATTGTGCCTGATTTGGTTCCTGAAAATTATATATTCGAAGACTTTGATTCTTGTTTAGAATACATTCAGAATAATGTGAAGGATACGGTTTAAAAAGTTATCCTAAACCTGTGTACTTTCTTCAGAAGTAGCCTTGTTGTCTTTTAAGATATTCGGTAAAATGGCTGGAGCCAAACTTTTTACAGGAGCATACAAAATCGATGCATCCAAGGTTTCCTGTTTTATGATTTTTAAAGATCTGTTGGCAGCGTCGATAAAGATGATAACTACGCTGGCGATAAAAGCAAATTTTAATACGCCAAAAGCAGCGCCCAATAATTTATTAAGAATCCCTAAGGAAGCAAAATCTGCAATTTTTGTCAATAGTTTTCCTGCCAAAGAGATGAGAATAACAACACCGATAAATGTGATCGCAAAGGCGGTTAATTTAAGCGCTCCATCGCTCCAATCCACATATTGTGCTAGATAATCACCTACATAATAAGAAAAGTGTACAGAAATATAAATACCTGCCACTAGCGCTACCAGGGAAGCTAAGGAAACAAACAGCCCTTTGCTAAACCCTTTGATAAGTCCCCAAAGAAGTAAAATGCCAAGAATAATATCAATATAATTCATCGATGTGGTTTCTTTAGACGAATATACTGTTTTCTATTAAAATTCGTATCAACCATTTTTTTGGTATGAATTAGCCTACAATTTTGTCATTCCGCGCTTGATGCGGAATCCATTTATCTAGTGTAAGGCTGATTTCATTAGTCAAAGACGAGCGCTGGTGGGAGAACAGATGAACTATAGAAATTGTTGTGAGTAGTTTTATTCAAGTATTCGTTTTTTTAAATCCATTCTTTCATGCAAAATCCTTGTGATTTCTACATAATTTTCGTCCGTAGTTCGATAGAAAATAATATGTCGATTTGCTTTTGCTCCATAGAGATTTTTAGTAATTCCCTTGTAGTTTTTTCCTAAATCTGGATTATAAGCTATTTCTTGGCAATTGGAAATCAACATTTCATAATATTTGTCGGCTTGTTGTTCTGACCAAACCTCTAAAGTATAATCCCAAATTTTTGATAAATCCTCAACCGCTTTATTGGTCAGTTTGAATTTAGCCATTCGATTGTTTTCTTGCTTTTAGAGATTTAAGATGGTCTTTGGGGTTAAAATCATGAGCAATTCCACTGTCAATTCCTTCTTGAATTGCATTTTTTAGGGCTACAGCTTTACTTTCCTCTTCTTCTAAAAGTCTTAGTCCTGCACGAATTACTTCACTTACATTTTTAAACCGTCCTTCCTTAATTCTACTCTGAATAAACTGATCAAAATAATTTCCAAGTGATATTGATGTATTTTTACTCATTTTAGCATTATTTATTTCAAAAATACCAAAAATTGGTAAAAAGGGCAAATTTGGTGATTATTCACAACGGTAAATATAACGGACATAGTTGTCCAAAAGGGTAATTATGTTTGTGGGGTAGCGTTTATTTTGTCTACCTTAAAACAGTATGATCATCTTCTATTTTGGAGGACTGCCTGAACCGATAGTAGCTTCTAAAAACCATACTTCCGTATAACTTCCATTTTCATATTGCTTAGCGATATTACCACCATAAGTTGCTGCACCCGTGTGCCAAAGCATATTTTTTTCAGGATCTTTCCCATTGGTTTGATTATAAACACCTTGTTTAAAATAAACCAATTCTCCTTTATAGGCTATGTCCCGTTCTATTCCATCTCGGCCAATAGGCACGAATATTTTCTTAACCTGTTCTGGCAAGTCTGAGCGTTTTGTATATTCAGAGGAGATAAGATTTTTAGTAAATGTTTTCGTTGTATGGCCATCACTTTTAAAGGTAAGATACATGATGCCTTTATATACGTTTACCTCATAACTAATTTGTTCTCCTAATGCTATACCATCCTCTGGTTCGGCAGGGAACTCATCTTTTGCTGTTCCAACGACAGACATATCATATCCCCAAACAGCACTAGAATAATCCCATCTTCCAGAATTGTCATCACCTGCGGTGTTGATTTCGTAATTCCAAAAAACAGAGCCTTTCTTATGACCAGGAAATTTCTTGTAAAATATTTTTAAGGGTTCATTTTCATGTCCTTCACCACTATGAATCTGGCCAATCACGGTTGAATAGGAAGCGGCAACTCTAGCATCGCCAGAAGTAGAAACATGCATAACTTTACACGTACCTGTTAGTTTACCGCCTTGTTCAGGTGTCCATTCTCTTTTTTCTTGTAACTCTGTTCTTGTATTACTGGAGTTTTTAGAAGTGACTCCAGAGTTTGGAGTTTTATAAACCACCCAAGGTCCTGTGCTATCCATAGCAGTATAGAAAAAATCTTTTTCCTCAAATTTATCGAGGTCTTTTACATGCTTTCCATTTCCAAGGAGTATTTTAAATTTATCCATAAACGGAATTACATCGCTTGGGTATGTAATCTTTTGAGCTGGAGCGGAGACTTCTTCTTTAGTAGCGCTAATACTCGTATTAAAACAACTATTTAGGAAGACACATCCAGTAAGCATCAAAAAAGCTGTTGATAAGTTGATGTTTTTTTTATTCATTATGTAAACTTTTTTAAAGTGTATTTTTTAAAACATAACCTACGCTAGCGCCCGAATCCTTTCGGGTGCCACACATGCTGCATACGTTATAAAAATCCTATCGCCAGCGTCCGAATCCCACCATTTTGTCATTTCGCATTGGATGCGGAATCTATTTACATCATGTAGGTTTCTGTAACTCATCACAAACGAACGCTAGCGCCCGAATCCTTTCGGGTGCCATGTATGCTGCATACGTTATAAAAATCCAGTGTTGTCGATTTCCAACACAGTATGATCATCTTGAAAGTTTCTAGCACTACTATATTTCCAATCGATTGGATTAGTAACAAAACCACTTTCTACTGGATTATTATGAATATAATCTATCTTTTGCTTTATAACAGCTGGACTCCATAACTCTATAGGTTGATTATGATGCTGCCAAAATTGATATTTGGTAACGTTTGACTGTTTTTTGGCAGCGCGCTCAAACATCCATAACAGCCATTCTTTTCTACTTTCTTGAGGATTATTCAATATGGATTCAACAACTTTATTAGATGTGTATCGTTTAAAATCTCTTAATAACTCCATCGGTTGTTCTTGTGAAGAACGGAAAATAAAATGCAAATGGCTTGGCATAAAGCAATAAGCATACATTTCCATACCTTTTTCTTTTCTGCAATAGCTTACACTTTCTGCTAGCACATCAAAATATATTTGTCTGGTAAAGACATCTATCCAATATACTGTGGCAAAGCTTACAAAATATAATCCTGAAGCATTATGAAATTTGTATTTCCTACTCATAATGTCTAAAAGTAGTTAAAATACGCATACATAATTTTTTCAATCTATTTCGGTATACTTTTCTTACTCTTATGCGGCACCCGAAAGGATTCGGGCGCTAGCTGGCGTTAAAATGCGCATACATAATTTTTTAAACCTATTTCGGTATACTGTTCTTACTCTTATGTGGCACCCGAAAGGATTCGAGCGCTAGCGGGGTGCTAACTTTTAATTTCTGCAATCATTGCGCCTTCATAAATATACAATAACCAATCGATTGATCACTTTCCTGCTATGGCACATATATGTTGTTGTGCATTGGATTCATATTTTATAGAACATACTTTCGATAATTTCTATTTCTTTTTCTTCAATATGCTTACTTTCAGCCAAGCGATAGGCAGCTTGATTTTTAATATGACCTTTATAATTGCAATATTTTAATATAAGAATAGAAACTAACATTTGAATTCTATCAGATTCGAGGTTTAATTCTATCAGTTTGGTTTTTAATAAACCTTCTTTAAATGGAGTTTTTCCATGAAGAAATTTATTTCTGTTATTTAAAAGGTCTTTAAGTCGTTTAGGTAGTTCAATTTGATAAAGTTCAAATGCTAATAAAAATTTGTCTTTGTTAAACGGAGTATTTATATATGTTATTTTTTTGACTATTGAATCAAATTCAATACTTCTAAACTCTTCTTTTTTCGATTGTACTAATTCAATAAGTTCTTCTTTTAGTTTATTAAGTGTTTTTGAGTTTTTAATAGGCTTGAAAAATTTCTTGTTTTCGGTGTTTATAAGACCTACTATGGTTTCCAAAGCTACATGGAAAATAGAACATTTAATTAAAGGGGAGTTAATTCCATTTCCTTCAATTAACAGGTCAATGGTTCTTTCCAATTCGGGTTTTAGTTTTAAAAGTTTTATTAGCTCAGCCAAGGTATTTTCAGGGAATAGGATTGAAGTCAATATTGGCCTATCGGATGTTTTACTTTGCATAAAAACGCGAAACTCGCTTGGATTGATAATTTCTTGATTTGAAACAATTGAGTTGCCTAATGATTCATAGTAAATCGATTCTATGGTTTCAAAGTTTGAAGTTTTGTAAGAGAATATAAAATATTCATTTTGGTACCAATTTCCCGTCAAGAAACCAAATGATTTCAAAAGTAATTCGTTTACTTTTTTAAATGCTGAGAAATCAGTTTGATTTAAGCATTCGATGATTAAATAGTTAAAATCCCCATTATGATGCCTGTATATATGATATTGTGTTTCATCTACTACAATTGAAATAAGCCCTAAACCGTAATGTGTTTGTCCACAGCTGTATTCTTTACCAAAAAAGTTTGTTGTGAAACTTTCCTGGCCAATATTAATCAATAAACGAAAAATAGAATTTGATTCGACGGGAAACTTTTCGGAATAAACCGAGCCTAATTTCCCCGTTAATTTCTCGGACGATACATATTTTTTACCAGTTAATTGAGTTGTACTTTTTGATGGAATTATATAAGCATGTTCTTTTGAGATTATTTTAAAAATTTCATTGAAACCTAGTCTTTTGAAAGTAACTCCTATAGGTTCTATTTTTGATGTCAATTCAATATCAAAATAGATAAAATTGTTGTTGGGGAATTTAGATAAAGTAATTTTACTTTTATTAATAGGAAATATTTCTTTATGAACAACAGAAAAAGTCTCATTTAGGAGAAAGCAATCAATTTCTCTTATTTCGTTGTCTATGTTCTTTTGAGGTTTCTCTTTCAAGTTTAGGATTTCTTTATATTGTGCACAACGGTAAATATAACAAGCGAAGTCTGCCGAAGGCGACTATGATTTGTTATATAGTGTTACCAACTGGTATTTTCATTCCCAGCCAGTAAAGAAATTTTTACCTTTTTCTGATAGTCTATATTTGTATGGTTTACCATCCGTTTTTTCTCTATTTACTAAATTATGCTTTTCATCTAATTTTTTACCTCTCCATCCAATCAGTTGTCCTGAGTAATCAACTTCCTGCGCTATCTCACGAGCATATAAATCAGAATCAGAATTTTGTAATTCTTTTAATATTTTCACTTCAGGGACTGGAAGCATTTTAGTTTCATCAATTTTTTGTATTAAATTTTTAACATCGTCAGCAAGAGTTTCGATAATTACTTCCGATTGACAATTGTTGCATTTATTATTGTTAAATTCCAAGAATTTTAAATCTTCTATATCGAATTGTTTTTGACAATCTAAATTTGAACAAATAATTCTTTTTGCATCAGAAAGGAATCCAGTTATTATTTTGTTATAATTAAAAGGCCTTTCAATAAAGTATTTGCGATACTTGCTGTGACCTTTTGGCTTTCCCCAAAAAATATTTTCTTTTTTACATAAACCATAATTTAATGAATAAATAGAAACAGGTATTCCATCTTTATCACTCAGATCATTGTACTTACTAATAAAAAAATTCAATTCAAGAGTTTTCAAAAATTCTTCAAACCTAGGATCAAAATGAAAGTGGCTACTATAGGGTTCAGATGATACATAAATTGATCCTTTAAGATCATTGGTGGTAATTCTACGTTTGGTTTCTTTTGATTTTTGAATAAATAAATTCAATAGATTTTTAAGTTGTAATGCCGACACTTTTTCATCAAGGGAGATTAAAGAATGTGTAGTAGTTTCAAAAAAAGAATAAATTTTTTCTTCGTAATATCTTTGGGAAGCTGATTCTATATCACTTTTATTTATCTTGTTATTATAAATAATTCTACTTTGATAGCAGTATGACAAGATATATCCTAATATCCTAGGAACATTCATAGAGGCATTAAATAGAATTTCATAGTAGTCATCCATCGAATTTTTTGTAGTATCGAAGAAAGCATCAATGGAATTCCCAACGTATTTGTCAAATCTTCTTTTAAGTATTTTTTTGGTAAAACCAATAGCATTAGATTCCATTTTATCTCTGTCGAATTCCGAGTATAAATTATAAAAATCTAATTTTATCGTATCTATTTTACCAGGATCAATCTTACCATAATATATTCTATTAGGATAAGCGGCAACTTTAAATTTTATAAATTCTTCAGACCAGTTGTTTAATGGAGCCAAAATAACATCTACAAATGTTATTATTGAGTCATCGTCTATCTCTGAAAAGTCATCTAATAAGATGTATAAATGCCTTATCTTTAGAATCGCTAAAGCTTCTTTGATGCCGGTAATTATTTCTTTTATTTGAAAAACTTTCAGGAATACTGTTGAAAAATTATCCTCATTTTCGGAAAATTGCTTTTGTCCTTTTTTCCAATCAATTCCAGAATCTGTTTTTAGACCAGTGTTGATTCCCTTAGGGTTAACACTTGCATTTGCACTAAAACCTTTAATACCGACATTTCTTTCCTTAGTTAGTTCGTCAGAGTTGGTCTTTGACGTCTGGATGGTTTGAAGTATAGGTATTTCTATTTTTTCTAAATATTGATTATCCTCTATATTGTTTTTTAACTCGGCAAGTTTTTCTTTGACAGCTTCTACTTGTGTTATACCTAGAGCCTCCAATAATTTGTCAACATTAGAGTCGAATTTTTTAGTAACTTCTTTTATTATAGTTGATAAAACTGTTTGAATAAAGGATCTTTCAATTAGATATTTTTCTACAATTTCAGGAGGAAGAAGTTTTTCAACTTCGTCTAATCTTGAAAGTTTGGTTTGTGAAGATTCATAAATTGTTTTAACATCAAGATAGCAAGGTAAATAGCCTTTTTTATCTCTTAACTCTTGTTCCAATCTTAAAAAAATGGTCGATTTTCCAGTTCCTTTCCTGCCAATTAAGAAAGTTGTATTTTCCTTCAATGATTTTTTAAGAATATAATCATTGGGTAATAGATCGGTATATAACTCCTTTAATAAATTTCTTCCCCTCTCGTCTATCAGGTCAGCCCTTCTGTACTTTTTCAACGATTCTACTGCTTCAAAAAAACCATCTATTTCTTTTTGTTGGTATGACATTGGGTTATTTAGATTTATAGAGTTAGTATTTATTAACTAATCTACAAATTTTGAATATAAGATTATGTAATTAAATACTAATTATGATTTTTGCTTGTTGGTAACGTAGGTGTATATTCACCAGTACAGCTATATCAGTTATATTTTGCACTTATACGCAATTACAAATACTTATAAGTATTTGTAAACACATACCAAGTAATACACTTACGTTTATTGAACGTCCTAATATAACTAAAAATTCCCCACTTATACAATATTGTTTTTTTACCGGCACCCCATACGAGTATGCCCCATACCTCTTGGCGGACTCATTATAAGGATTAAATGAATACTTAAAGCTTGTGATTTTAGGGTTGTGAGCCCTTACCAAAGTCCTTCTAGGCCATTATGTAACCCTTTTTTGCCATAAAAAAGGCCTTGTATCTCATCCCATTTGGGGTGTCAGGCCATAGAACACTCCTTGTAAGGAGTATTGTAATCCTTCGAAATAGTTCAGTAACGCTTCGAACCAGTTTGGTAAGGGGTAGTAAGGATGAATGCATTAGTACTAGGCTGTCTTTTAATACCTCGAAGAGCTTTTATAAAGTTAAGAGGGTTTGTGTTCTTTGTCACACTGAGCTTGTCGAAGTGAAATTGAAAACTAAGTTTTTATAGGTCTTCGACAAGCTCAGACTGACAACAAGGATACTTAATTTAATAATATTACCCTTAGTTTGACAATGAAAAAAAGAAAAACAGTTTTAAAGAATAATCGTTTGTTAATGCATAAACACACGCTTCTAAAAACTCATTCTAAACGTAATATTCGGCGTAATGCCTAATGACTGTTGGCGTATGATATCTAACTCTGCATCGCCATCTGCATTTTCATCTAATTGGTAATTGATAGCAATAGGTACTTGTCTGTTATAAAGATTTAATACAGAAACTCCAATCTGTCCTTTCCAATCTTTGTTTTTTATAACATCAAAATGATAAGTCAATGAAGCATCCAATCGGTGATAATTGGGTAAATTTAGTGCATTGGGTGTACCAAATTCGATATCCTCATCTACGAGATCAGCATCGGTAAAAGGAGCACCAGACCTCCATAGCCAATCCAAAGAAAACTCCCAATCATCTATTTCTAAGGTATTCGAAATCCTAAAATTATGAGTAATATCATTATTGCCAGGAAAAGAAGCTTCCTGAAATTCTGGAAATGTATATTCGATGTTATTAAACGTATACCCAATCCAGGTTCTAAAATTTTTAAACCTTCTTTTTAATAAAACATCTACGCCTACCACATCACTTTCTCCAGTAGATAAATCATTATTAATATTATTAAATCCATTGGTAAGAGAGGTAAGACCATCAATATTTTTGTAATAACCGTCGATTTCGAAGTTCCAATTGTTTTTAGAGAATAAGAACCCTCCAGAGAATTGTAAACTTTCTAAAACAGGTATTTCATCATTATCCGAATGAATCCATAGGTTATTTTCTAATCGTAGCTGCGTATCTTCAAACTCTACTAATTGGCTGATAGGTTGATATCGTAGTTCTCCAGTAGCTTTGATGCGTAAGGAATTCGTAATCGGATATTCTATATTAATACGCGGTTCTACATAGAATTGATCCACCACGGAATAATGAGAAGCACGAAATCCAAGGTTCACAGAACCTTTATGATTAGTAGTATATTTATAATTGCTATAAAGCGTGTTCGCACTATTTTTTATAAGATCAGTTTCATTAATCGGAGTTTCAAAAGTTCCTTCTCTCGTAACGGTATAAGACACTTTGTTATTAGAAAACTGATATCCTAATGCCAGCGAGTGTCTGTTGTTAAATTTGTACTGCAGATCCACATCAAAACCGATATCTTCTACTGTATTTTTTCGGATGGATTGCTCCTCGATAACCGTTTCTTGGGTTTCTGTAAAGTTATAATCAGAATCATACTTAGAATAGTACCCTTTGATATTCGCCTCAATGTTTTTAAAACTGCTATGGATCCAAGAAAAACTGACGCCTTCATTTTGGATCGTAAGATTGTCTCTTAGTTGATCTTCTTCATTATTAATCTCAAAAGCGAGATCGTTTTTGGTATAAATTCCACTTACGCTAAGGTTATTATGCTCAGTTATGTCTGCAATGAGTTTTACACTAGTATCGTAGAAAAAGAAATTGTTGTCCGAAACTTCTTCCTCGATTTCATCTTCTTCTTCGGCATCAATGGGATTTAAAGCTTCAGTGATTTTTGTATTCTGAAACACTTTCTCGAAATAAGCGGAATAGGTAGGTGTTTCGAGATAATCGGTATACGCCCTTCTTCCAGAAACAATGACTCCTATTTTTTTTCCGATAGGAGCTTTTAGAAATAGATCCGCCTGCGTACCATTAATACCAAGACCACCTTCTAGTTTTTCAGGAGTTTTGTGATCACTTGTAATATCAATTACACCAGAAACTCTGTCTCCATATTTAGGATCAGCACCTCCTTTGAATATTTTTGCATCTGATACTACATAAGGATTAAAAGCAGAAATTAACCCAAACAAATGTCCGGTATTATACATTTTTATATGATCCCAAAGGATTAGATTTTGATCAGGAGAACCTCCTCTAATCTGAATTCCAGTAGCGGTTTCATCCGGACTGTTAATGCCAGGAATGGATTGTATACTCTGAAAAACATCGGGTTCGATTTGTCCTGGTAGGATTCCCAGTTCCTCATTGGTGATGATAAGAGATCCATCGATATTTTTTCCCAGTCCTTTGGTAATATACTCTATGATAAGCACTTCATCTAATGTGGTACTTTCTTTGATCAACTGAATGTGTTGGCAATCTGATTTTGTAAAAGCAGTGACAGGAATGGCTTTTTCACTATATCCCACATACTGAATGGAGATGGTAGCGGTTTTATTAATTTTTTCGAATATGAAAAAACCATTTTCATCGGAGATCACTCCTTCATTAGATTCGTTTATGACTATGGTGGCGTAGGATAAAGGACTGTTAGTTTCACCATCAAATAAATATCCACAAATGGTTGTTTTGGTATCTGGGGTACTGACCGTAATTTGTCTTTCAGAAATCTTGTTATACGAAAGTTTCGTTAGGGATTGTAGCGTAATTAGTATTTCATCAATAGGAGTATCTTGGATCTTAATAGAAACGGATTTGCCTTGTATAATATCGTTGCTGTAAGAGAAAATAAGTCCGTAAGATTCAGAAATATCGGTAAGTACTTCTTGCAATGGAGCATTTTTATACTCCTTTACAATTTGCGCTTGCGCTGAGTAGGTTACTAGTAAAAGGAATACAATTGTTTTCTTCACGCTTGTTGTATTAAATAACAGTGGGAGTTTTTATTTATTAGACAGTTTTACCTCTTTTCCGTTTACGATATATTCAATGTTCATAGGAACCAGTACAGATTCTAAAGCAAGGTTTACATTGTTATGTACAAAGCCTCCAGAGAACAATTTATTTTCGTCTATAGAGGTTCTCACAAAAGTTACATTGTATTGTCGTTCTAATTCGTCTAACACTTCTTTTAGTGGAATACTCTTAAATAAACTTTCTCCTTGTTTCCACAGTGGTTGGGTCTCCGAAATTTTTACTTTATTTAGGCTGTTATCCTTTAAAAGAACAGACTCTCCTTGTGTAATGATTTCTTGTACATCAGCACTGGTTTGCACCTTTACTTTTCCCTCATAACAAGCCACTTCAAAAATGTGATCTCTAGACTTTACATTAAAAATAGTTCCTAGTACTTCGACTTCTCCAGCGGTAGTTACTACTGTAAAGGTTTCTCCTTTTTTTACAGTAAACAATCCTTCACCTTTTAAATCTATTTCTCGGTTTTGAGACCAAAAGAAACGATTGTACGATAGCGATGATCCCGCATTTAGATCTGCTTTGCTACCATCTGGTAACGTGATGGCAAGTCGTTCTCCATATGCGGCTTCATGGGTTACTTTATTAAAAAATAATCCTATCACTAGCAGTATGGATGCTGCAGCAGAAATGGTGTAAAGAATAGGTTTTAATGGAATAACCTTCTTCTTTTTTTGGTGTTGTAATTTTTCTAAGGTTATCGAAAGAGAGGTTTCTTCATCAAAAGGAGGCGCATGAAAATACTCCAGCCCTTTTACAATTTTCTCATAATCTTCAAGCTCTTCAGACGTAGAAAATTGTGCTAGCTCATCATTGGTTAAATCATTGTTTAACCATTTTGCCAAATATGGATCTTTATCCTCTTCCATGTAATGTAGTTATGTTTCGAATACTCAGATGTTTTACTATATCATACAGGTTTAATATCCGTATAACCGGCGTTTAGCAAAATACCCTACCTTGCTTAAATATTTTTTATAAGCTTTCTTAGTTTTTTAAGGGCATTGTGCATTCTTTTTTCTACTGCTTTTACCGAAATCCCTAGCATTTCGGCGATTTCGTTATATGTTTTTTTATCGATTCTATTAAGTAAAAATACTTCTCGTTGTGCTTCAGAAAGATCACCAATGGCATTTTGAAGCTTTATCATAAACTCCTTTTCTTCTAGAATAAAATCTGGAGATTCATGGTTCCTGTCTCTATGTGAAAGTTTGGAGTAGGCTAACCTCACTTTTTGATGTTCTACCTGATTTAAAAATAAATTGGTGGATACCTTATATAAAAAAGCTCGTGCTTTTTCCAGAATTACTTTTTTACAATTATTCCATAAACGGATAAAAGATTCTTGCATGATATCTTCTGCCTGGTCAGGGTCTCCACATTTATAATAGATATGATTTCTGATGGTTCTGGAGTGCGTTTTGAACAATTCGTTAAAGACATCTTGTTCACAAACAGATTTGGAGGATACACTCATATGTGAATTTTTTTTCGGTCCAGGGTAGGGTATTTTTTTTCTGCCCGGTTATACAGCCAAAAATAACTTATTATGAATTCCAAAACAAATCTTAGAACTGTGGTACTCCTAATTACAGTGATCGCCTTAACCTCAATTGCTTTTAAATTAAAACCCATCATATCTAGCTATGATGATTTTAATCCAGATAAAGTTTATAAAGTAAATTACAATTATTTTTTTAAGTCTGGAAATAAAAATACTTATGTAAAAGCATTTGTTCCGAAGAATAATTCGAGACAAAGAATTTCGGTAGGAAGTATCTATTTAGATAGTACGCTACACTTTAGTAAAAAGGAAGAACAACACGAAAATCTAAGAGCTGTTTGGAGTACTGATAGTAAGGATTCATACCATAATGTGAATTATGAGTTTATTTTCGAAGGGAAAGATAAAAGCTATATCATCCCTAAGAATTTTCTGAAAACTGCTAGTGGATATGAGTTGTTTTTACAACCTACAGCAAATATTCAATCAGATCATGATATGATCACTGATTTAGCAAAACAACTGATACAAAATGCTAGTACTGATAAGGAAATAGTTAGTACTGTTTTTGAATATGTTTCTAGTATTCCTTCGGCACCCATTATTACCCTTACGGATGCGCTCACAACGATTAAGCAGAATAGAGCTTCCTGTAATGGAAAAAGTAGGTTATTTGTTGCCTTATTACGGAATTTAGGATATCCAGCTAGAATTAAAGGAGGAATTATAGCTGAGAATACAACCAAAAGAACATCCCACGTATGGGCAGAAGTGCTTATCAATGAAAATTGGATTCCATTTGATACGCTCAACAATCATTTTGCATATCTACCCTCCAATTATTTAGAAATATATCAGGGAGATGAGTTTTTAATCACACATACATCTGGAATTCAGTTTGATTATACCTATCAGATCGAAGAAATGAATCACATCGCTTTTTTGAAGATGAACTCTGAAGAAATTTCAAAGCTGTCTGGTATTTCTCTTTGGAGTATGGTTGAATCTGGAATTATCTCGAAATCTTCCTTACATCTATTATTACTATTGCCATTAGGAGGATTACTAGTAGCATTTTTAAGAAATGTTGTCGGGATAAAAACCTTTGGAATTTTTCTTCCTGTTTTAATTGCATTTTCTCTGTTACATACTGGTTTTTTTACAGGAATTATCCTGTTTGTTGGGTTGATTCTATTGGTTGGTTTGATCTCGTATCCATTTGATTCTATTGGATTATTGTATACGCCTAAACTGGTGGTTTCACTCACCATTATGGTAGGTTTAATGATTATTGCTACCAATATTGGGTTAACTTTTGATATCAGTTGGTTAACTACATTAACATTTTTTCCAACGATCATTTTAACCATTGCGGCCGAACGGTTTTCTAGAGCTACGGTCGAAGATGGCTATAAAATTGCAATTGATAAGCTGTTCCAAACGATCTTGGCTACAACACTTTGCTATGGATTATTATCCTGGAAAGTACTGCCTTCTATCCTTATCATTTTTCCAGAAATTATTCTACTCATTATCGCATCAGCAATGCTTTTAGGAAGATATATAGGAATTCGATGGACAGAATTATACAGATTCAAACCAGTGCTACAATAGGTGCTATTGCCGTATAGCGAACATACTTTACAACAATATACCATCAATAAACAAAAGATTATGCTTTCAACATTTTTAAAAATAAAACCATCCAAAAAAAATGAAGTGGTGGGTTTAAACGAAAGGAATATAAAATTCATCTATCCCAATAATAAGAAAAAGGATTATCCCTTGGCGGATGACAAAGTTCGTACCAAAGAAATTCTACATCAGCATCAGATCCCATGTGCTAAAACATATGCAGTCGTAGCGTATAATAATGATATCAAAAAAGCTTGGGAAGCATGCAAACAATATGATGCGATGGCGATTAAACCCGCAAATGGATGCGGTGGTGGTGGAATAAAAATTATTAAAAGAGATCGTAATGGGAATTGGATCAGTAGCGGAAAAGTAATTACAGAACGACAAATATTTCAGCATATGGCTGCGATCATTATGGGATTCTTTTCTCTAGGTTCTCATGATAGGGTTTTGATTGAAGAATGTATAGAACCACATCCCTTTTTCCATAAAATTTATCCGGCAGGAGTTCCTGATTTTAGAATCATCACACTGCATCAAAATCCCGTGATGGGAATGCTAAGAATGCCAACAAATAGATCCGATGGAAAGGCAAATCTTCATCAGAATGGAGTAGGGATTGGAGTGGATTTAACTGCGGGAACATTAACGGAAGTGTATGATGGTAAGAATTATTTTGATCATCATCCCGATAGTGGATTTGTGATACAAAATATGCCTATTCCATATTGGGAAGAGATTCTGAAAATATCTATTGATACGGCAAGAGCTTTTCCTCTAAACTATCTAGGTATTGATATCGTCATAGACAAAAACAAAGGTCCCCAGATTATGGAGATCAACGTACGTCCAGGATTAGGGATTCAACTGGTGAATAAACAAGGATTAAAAAAAGCAATCAAAGAACAAATAAAAAATTATTAAAAAGGAGAAGAAATTTATGAATACAATAAAGATTTGGATGACCGTTTTGTTGGGTTTTATATATATGCAATCATTTAGTCAGATTAAAAATACGTTTAATATTGGCACTGAAGGTGGCTATGAATACAATTATTTTAGAAGCCCAAAAGAGATACGAACTGATGAAGGAATTTTAAATGAAAGTGATTTAATATCAAGTAGTTTTTATCAGGATGTCGAAGTGAACTACAAATTTAGATATCGATGGAAAAACAATCGATTTAGAATTTCGGCTAATCCATTTGCAAGGATTTTTTATGAAAACAGCGATGATAGTTATTGGAGTCTTAATACGGTAGCAAAATATGATTATAAGTTTAATAGAAAAACCGCTCTTATTGCCGAAGCTCGATTAATGAGAATGAATAGAGAAGGACTTGGAGGAGATCAAGATGTGCTTATTAATCCATTAGGATATACCAATTACGGAGGAACATTGGGAGTAGAATTTGCTCCGATCAAAAACAATGAGAGTTCTGTAGAAGGGTTCTATAATTTCAGAAATTTTGATGCATTTGGTGTCAGAGATTTACAATATAGTGAGTTTGGTGTGCAGCTAACTTCTGTGCAAACGTTTAAGATAGGTCGTTTGAAACATAAAGTAGGACTAAGTATTTATGCCAAAAAAAGACTGTATGATACCTTTAATACTAGTGATGTAGAACCCGACGGAGAAAGAGATTGGGATTATGTAAAAGGTACCTTGTCTTATGGATTACCAATCAATAAATACTTACAACTAAGACCTAGTTTTGTGTATTATATGCGTATCGATAATTCTACGAATCGCTCTGGATTTAATCAATTCGGTCCAGGAATCTCACTGAGATATAAGAATAAACGTACTAAAGTGCGCAGCTCTTTTTCATTTATAACTCGAGATTACACAGATATTGAAGCAAGAAATACAGAAGGAACAATTGGAGAAAATTTAAAGTATGAGTATGCTAACTTTCAATTAAATGCATCTCAAAAAATAGGTGGCGGTTTTTCTATCACGACTACGTTGTTTTCTAGAATTAGAAGTACAAATTATACCGATATAGACGCCAGGTCATTTAGGAATTATAGAAATCAATATGCTGGTATAGGCATATTGTGGGAGTTTTAAGATTTCTCCCGAATTGATGGTTGGTTTTTTAGTTAAGCGTTACTTTTGTAGCGCTTAATTTTTTATATATAACAAGCAAAATATTGGAGTATGGCTAGAGACGAGAAGCTTAAAGAACGATGGGAGATACTAGTTCAAAAATTATCTGCTCAATTTGGTGATGGTGAAGAACTGGATTTGGATGCAATCATATATTTAATAGGTGTTCAGGAATTGGGTCAAGTGCATCGTAGATTTAAGAAAGATGAAAAATTGGATCTCATGCATATCGCTATTTGTAGATTGTTAGAACCTTATGGATATTATGAATTCGATTATTTTGATGATGATGGCTGGCCTCATTATATCGTAAAAGAACAACTACCAAATCTAAAAGCAGGAGAACAATCCGTTTTAATGAAAGAAGCTATTGTGAATTATTTTTTGGCGAGTGAGTATATTTTTTAAAAAATGACGCAACCAATCGAAGAACTTGTCATCTAAGGAAGGTAATTATTAAAAAAACTATCTAATGAAAAAACTTATTGTATTATTTGTAGCGACTCTTTCTTTATGTATTACTTCTTGTGGAAGTGATGATGATGGTGTAAGTCAGGATGCATTAATTGGTTCTTGGCAATTTTCTCAAGAATTTGAAAATGGAGAATTGATTACTTCAGATCCTTGTGATCTTCAGGATGTGGTAACTTTTAATGCTGATGGAACGTTTACGGGAAGATCTTTTGAGGATGATGGAACAGGAACTTGTGTAGAGTTGGAAGGAATTACAGGTACTTGGGAAAATGGTGGAAACAATGTATATAGTTTTACCAGCGATGGGGAAACCGATACAGAAACTATTACTTTTTCTGCAAACACTTTTTCTATTGAGTACTCAGAAACTTTCGAGGGTACAACTACAGTATACAGAGAAGTGTATACAAGAATCTAAATTATAGACAAGATAAACCAAAAAAGGGAACCAAGTAGGTTCCCTTTTTTTATTGATATCTAATATTAGTAATTATCTACTCATGGCATACCAGCAAGCCGAAGGAAGATTACTAATTAAGTCTTTTAATCCTTTCATATCAATAATCAGAATTCCAAAAAATAACTTTTTCATATCCGGCAATTTTTAATTAAACATTATACCATAGCTAACTTTTAGCTATGCACCAATACATTACATTTATTTAGTTAGGTAAGGTCGTTTGGGAAGATTGTATTAACAGATTTACTATCTATTTTAATACATTTAAATATAACAAATTATCAAAGTATTTTCAAGAGTTTTAACGAGCTTTAACGATCTTTTTTACAGTCTTTTATGCTTTTTATGGTTGTAATCAGTTTTTAAGAGAATAAATATCTTAGGCAGAACCGGTTTTTGTACAAAAAGTTTCATTCGCTAGGCCATCTTATCTAGTAAATGACAATATTCTTCTTTGCATTTTCTAGTTGCATGATAGTGCATGACAACACAAAATACTTTTGGAAGAGTGATTTTTCTTAAAAATGAACATTTTATTGGCTAAATCATGCATTTTTTAGATCACATGTATGATTTTATGTATTACAAATGTTAAATTTGCCCTCTCTAATAAGCACAAGATCATGATCGACAAGATTAAAGAGTATATATCGGAAGTTGAAGATTTTTCAGCAAAAACCAAAGAAGAAGTAGAGGCATTCAGAATAAAATTTTTAGGCCGTAAAGGTATTGTTAAAGATTATTTTGAAGAATTTAAAAATATAGCTAATGATCAGAAAAAAGAATTTGGTCAGACGATAAATAATCTTCAAAATAAGGTAAAGCAAAAAGTTGAATACTTAAAAGACGAATTAGAATCTAAAGAAGAGGAAAAAGGAGCTTATGGAGATCTAACAAGACCATCAGAACCCATAGCTCTTGGTTCTAGGCATCCGATATCATTGGTAAAGAATCAGATTATAGATATATTTTCTCGTATTGGTTTTAATGTAAGTGAAGGTCCTGAGATTGAAGATGACTGGCACAATTTTACTGCACTTAATTTACCAGAATATCATCCAGCACGTGATATGCAGGATACATTCTTTATACAAACCGATCCTGATATCTTATTGCGTACCCACACGTCTTCTGTGCAGGTGAGATATATGGAAGAGAATAAACCACCGATCAGAACGATTTCTCCAGGGCGAGTATATCGAAATGAAGCTATTTCGGCAAGGTCACATTGTTTTTTCCATCAGGTAGAAGGATTGTATATAGATAAAGACGTTTCTTTTGCAGACCTAAAGCAAACATTACAATATTTTACTACCGAAATGTTCGGTAAATCTAAGATCAGACTACGTCCATCTTATTTCCCGTTTACAGAACCAAGTGCAGAGGTGGATGTGTATTGGGGACTAGAGACCGAAACGGATTATAAAATGACCAAAGGAACGGGATGGTTAGAGATCATGGGTTGTGGCATGGTAGATCCTAATGTCTTAAAAAACTGTAACATAGATCCAGAAGAATATAGTGGTTTTGCATTTGGTATGGGAATCGACCGTATTGCATTATTATTATACGGAGTTTCGGATATTCGTATGCTTAGCGAAAATGACGTACGCTTTTTAGAACAGTTTAAATCAGCCTTGTAATTGAGAAAGGACATAGAAATACCTGTTGTAAAAGACGTTCACATTGCTGTGGTAAAAGAATGGAATGAAGAGTTCGGTGGATATGATTGGAACTCATATATTATTAATGATCAAGAAACACCTATAGAAATGGTATTTGTGGTAACAAAAGGCTACAATACCGAAAAAAAGACTTCTTTATTACGTCACGGAATAGGTACTGTAGAAGCTAAATCATCTGCTAAAATAGAGATGATCCAAGAAGAGTTGTTTGTAATGAACAATGAGTTTGCGGTTTCGTTCTTTTCGGAAGGTAAATTATATGATAAGAAATACATCTTCAGAAAAAACACCATAAATGAAAATGCTTTTCGTGATCTTCCTGTTATGGAACAACGTGGTGTTTTGGTTTCTTAAATAATTCAGTTAAATAACTTCCTTAAAAACAGGTAAATACCCTGTGTGTAGATGTGCGTAAGGATGTACATTTGTCTCATATTTCGTAATTAAAACTTCACAAATAACTTTATGGTGCATTAAGCATTTATAAAGTTATCAAAATCTTCCCCAGTATCATTGGTATACCAACAGCCGATGGTGGTGGGGATTTTTTAATCTTAAAACCTAAATAATATGAAAAAAGTATTTTTTTTAGCGATAGCAATAACGATTGGGGTATTCTACGCATGCGAAAGAGAAACTGTAGAAGAAAAAACAGAAGTTGAAGCCATTGAAGCTGTAGATGCAACAGAAATTGAAGGCAAAAGATATGGTAGATGTTTCTATTTAATAGAGCCTGGATTGAAGTTTCAAGGGAGATGCTATACTACATTTCCAAGTATCTGTAAAATGTACAAAATTTGTATACCAGATATTATATATGATCCATGTTGGTTCGTACCGTGCTGGATAGATATTTTTGACCCTTGGATTATTTATGAAAAGATAGATCCGAGAGAGTTTATTTCTATCAAGGATAAATTGGAATTGGATATAGATCCAAAAGAAGCCGTAATTCCTTTTGCTTTAAATGAAAGAATTGCTGGATTACAAGTATATAACGAAGAGGGTATACTAAAAGGAGAGACTTTTGTAATTAAAGAAAATCTCGTTTTGGATGCTGAGGTTTCTAAGGAGCTTGGATTACAGGGGAATGTGGTAAAAGCAGGAGAGTATCCTGTTATTATTAACAAAGAGAGTGAAACTTTTAATGTCATTTTGGCTGTAGAAAAAGGTTTCGAAAGATAATATTCATGTAAAATCATCTTAAAGATTGAAATCCACGATGTGGATAAAAAAATGTTGGTAAAAATAAAGGCTGGTATGTAATACACATATCAGCCTTTTTATAAAATGATTATTCCTTTTATTCTTGTACTTCAAATATAATAGGTAAGGAGTATAAAACACTTACAGGAGCTCCATCTTTAATTCCTGGTTGCATTTTAGGTAACATTTTTATGACACGCGAACCTTCTTCTTCTAAGCTAGGGTGAGGCCCTCTTACTTTTATATCCTCGATATCTCCGCTCTTATTTATTTTAAATCGCGCATATATTCTTAATCGTCCTGTTAAGCCAATGTCGTTACCAAGTTTGGTATTAAACTCATTTGCCACATGCTTACTTATTTCTTGGGAAAAACATTTTTTAGCTTCTGCACCAGATAGATCACTACAATTAGGATGTATTGGAGCAGCATCTAATTTCATGAAAGGAACACCTTCTACTTCTACTTTTTCAGTGATTATAGGTTTTACTTTAGAAATAGTTTGCATTAAATTCTTGAAAATCTCGATGTTTTCAGGAGTTAATCCGTTTCCGGGCATACTATTTATATCCTGCATCAGTGTAGAAAATAGTTTCTCACTTTCTTCGGTATAAGCACCTTCATTTTCTATCTTATTTAAGAGATACTCTGCTCTTTCAGTAAGGGTTGTTAGAGGAACCTCTTTGTTTTCTATTACGTGCTGATCTTCAGAACAAGAGCTATATACTAACATGGCTGCAATGACTGGAATTAGCAATAAATATTTTAATTGATAGATTTTTTTTGATTTTGACTTTTGTAACATAACTAGTCGACTTTTAATTAGTGAATGATTAAAAAATGTATTGATAAATGATATTTTTTCGGTTTGAAAAACCTGTGATAAAAGGTCTTGGTAGTAAGCTTTTTTATTAGTGATAGAAATAGCTTTGGCATCTGCGATATACTCCTGAAGCATTGCCATTCTGTTTTGATATATATAGATTAATGGATTGAACCAGAATAATATGCGGAGTATTTCGAAAAAGATGAGATCAAAAGAATGATATTCTTTTACATGAATTTTTTCATGTTCTATCACATTAGTTTTTTTCAGTTGTGATAGGTTATTTCCTATATAAATGGTTTTAAAAAAGGAAAAAGCAGCGGTTGTATTAGGCAAGGAAACAAATGTAATATCTTTGGATTTTACTTTGGTTCCTGTCTTTTTTAGTCTTACAATTTTAAATATTTTATAGATAAATAATAATAAACTGGCTGTTATACCTACATACCATATATATCCTAATATGGGTATTAGTGAGTAATAATTAAAAGCCTCGGTTTGGGAAGCTATAACTACTTCTGGTAGGTTATAAACTTGCATTGGCGAACTCGTAATCAATACTTCTGGCAATTGAATACTATACGTATCTGGGATGGTATTTCTAATAAAATCGAACCTAAGTAAAGGAAGTAGTAAGCTTAAAACTGGTGTGAGAAGCAAGTAGATTCTATTCCAATTAAAAAAGGTTTCTTTTTTAAGAAATAGGTCATAGGTTAATAAGAAAAGTAATTGAAATGCAATGATTTGTAAAATGTAATGTATCATGATATTATTCTTCTTCCTGATTAATTTCTTTGAGAGCGTCTTCCATTTCGGCAATGCTGATATCATTTTTCTTCATAAAAAATGAAACCATGCTTTTAAAAGATCCCTGAAAATATCCATCGATTAGTTTTGTAATACTTTGATTGCTGTATTCAGTTTTCTGGACTATAGGAATATAAATGTGAATTCTCCCTTCTTTTCGGTAGTTTACAAAACCTTTATCTTCTAGAATCCTTACGATGGTTGATACAGTATTATATGCTGGTTTAGGTTCTGGCAACTCTTCAAGAATCTGAACTACACTTCCTTCATGCAAATCCCATAGGATTTTCATGATGTCTTCTTCCGCTTTCGTTAATTGTTTCATTTTTGAATGATTTTTACTTTCAAACTAAGGTCTTAGTTTGAGAATGCTAATGTAAACTAAATATTTAGTTTGAACTAATATTTTAGTTTTAAATTTACATTTTAACATGAATTAGGATCGCATTAAAGGTGTTGAGAAGGTAGAAAAGCCTTTAAAAATGGTAGTTTATCGCTTAAAATAAAATATTAAAAACAAATTAAGAATCTTGCGATATAATCACTTGATCCTATTGTAAAATGAGAGTTTTAGAGATATTTTTTCTTATTGTTATAACAGTTTTACCTTTTATGAAACGACCATTACTTCAGGTAGCATCTAAAAGATATATTATTTATTTTCTTCTGGTACTGACCGTATTACACCTTCTAATAGATGGTTGGCGCTGGCAGATGTTTCCTGCTTATGTAATCATGGCTATTCTGATTTGGAGAATTAGTCGTATTGATTTTATGAAGACCGTTAAGCCAACCTTTATTCGCGTTTTTGGATATCTATTATTGGTTTTAGTTCTTGTTGTAGGATGGTTTATACCACAAGTACTTCCTGTTTTTTCTTTACCAGAACCAACAGGTATATACCAAGTAGGAAGTAAATGGACACACGTGAAAACTGACCTTGATGAAGTAATTACAAAGGATCCTTTTGATAAAAGAGAACTCATGGTAAAAATGTGGTTTCCCACCGATGATATTTCAAAAGGCGAGAGAGAACCTTATGTAGATGAGGCTAATCGGTTAGGTTTTATCAGAAAGTATAGTATGGGAATTTTACCTTCATGGACCATCAATTACCTAGATCGAGTAAAGACCTATGTGTATAAAGGAGCGCCTATTGCCCAACAGAAGTTTCCTGTCTTAATTTTCTCTCCAGGTTATGGTTCTAAATCTACAGGGTATTATGCATTATTATCGGAATTAGCAAGCCATGGATATATCATTGTTAACGTATCCCATACATATGAGAGTTTAGGGACTACTTTTCCAGATGGCACACAGAAGTTTTTTGATTATGAATATCAGTACGAACAAGACGCTTCATCTATGGAGCATATCTTGCCAATAAAAGAAGCATTTAGCAAAGATATTTCTTTTGAGGAGCGTCATAAAATACTAAGAGAAGCCTCTAAAGACTATTTCGTGACTCATATTGTAGAAAGATGGTCTAAAGACTTAATATATGTTATAAGTCATTTAGAAAAATTGAATACTGACGGATTTTTCAAAGAGCGACTAGATTTAGATAATATTGGGGCTTTTGGACATTCTAGAGGTGGTGGAGCTGCAGGACAAACAGCGTTAAAAGACAAAAGAGTAAAAGCTGCTGCTAATATAGATGGGATTCAATGGGGTGAAATGATGGATACGATATTTCAAAAACCTTTTCTTTTCTTATCTGCAGACTGGCCCGAAGATCACGAAAATATAAGTGCTCATGCATATGTAAACAAGAGTACCGATTATTTTTATGAATGTAAGTTGCTGACGTCTGGACATCCAAACTTTATGGATATTCCTCTTATGATCCCGCTACAATTGCTAGCAGGTACGGGTACTATTGATGCAGAACAAGGCTTAAAAATAACTAATGAGTTGATAGTTGAATTCTTTGATAAACACCTAAAAAAGGATGTTAAAGCAGATCCTTTTAAAATCAGGGAAAAGTATAATTTATTAGAAATGAAAGTTCATAAAGGAGATTCTATTAAATAGTAAAGTAGATATGAAGATAATTTTATTTCTAAATGTTTACTTCCATATTATGGTTTACACTAATGGTCAAAGAACTTCACAAGACCACAACGATTAAGAGTTGTAAATGGTCTGGGAAGTTCTTTTTTATTTTTTAACTTAAAACCATATAATCATGAAAAAACGATCAATAGTAATCATTGGGGCAATGTTATTTGCGTTAGTAGCTTGTCAAAAAGAAAATGTAACAGAAGAAACTGGTATTTCGGAAATGAATGTAGAACAAAATAGTATCGATCTACAGGAAAAAAGATCTGGTGAGTTTTGTAGATTTACGTTACAGATTGATGCTCGAAGTGTAATTGATCCTATTACAGGAAATCTTGTATGCCGATATAGTGCAGGTAATGTTTGCGCTATTGTAGAATGTATACCTGATCCAGATATTATTTTTGAATTACCTCCAGTTATTTGGGATCCATGTTTAGTAGTTCCGTGTGGCATAGATTTTATAGATCCTTGGATCATCAATGAACGAATCAACCCTAAAGAGTTTAGATCCTTTAAAGAACTCTATGAGCTAAGGATAGATGAAAGCGTAGAAGGTATTCCGTTCGCATTAAATAAAAATGTATTGGGAGTACAGTTTTATGAAACACCAACATCTGGGTTACAAGATCATGAAATTGCTTATGGAGATCCAACTCCGCAACCAAGTGTATTCTATTTGGAAAACAAAATTGTTTTAGATCCAGTAATGGCGAAAAAAATGGGATTACAAGGAAATGTGATTCTGCCTGGAAAATATCCTGTTATGGTTAACAAGGAAGATAAAACACACAATTTATTGGTAGTAGTAGAAAATGGATTCTAAACATTTAATTGCGTAGTAAAAAATGAAAGCCAGTTCTAGAACAACTGGCTTTCTTATATTTTATGTATGGCACTAATTAGTATCCCACTTTTTCACGTACTCTAGAAAGTACTTTTGCGGCTACTTCTGAAGCTTTTTTTGCTCCAACTGCTAAGGCTTTATCTACTTCTTCAAGATTTTCCATATAGTAGTTGTAGCGTTTACGCTCTTCGGCAAACTTGCTTATTAAAAGTTCGTACAATGCTTGTTTTGCATGTCCATATCCGTAGTTGCCTCCTTCATAATTTGCTCGCATTTCTGATATTTTATCAGGTGATGCAACCAGTTGATACAAGGCAAATACATTACAAGTATCTGGATCTTTAGGTTCTTCTAGAGGAGTACTATCTGTTTGAATAGACATAATATCTTTACGTAATTTTTTGTCTGGTAAAAATAGATTAATAGTATTTCCTTTAGATTTACTCATTTTAGCTCCATCAGTTCCCGGAACGTGCATGGTTTCTGATCTAAACTGAGCTTTAGGTAAAACAAAAATTTCTCCTACTTTATTGTGTATTCTTTCTGCTACATCACGTGTAAACTCTAAATGTTGTTCTTGATCTTTTCCCACAGGAACAATTTCAGCATCATATAATAAAATATCGGCTGCCATTAACATAGGATAAGTGAATAACCCAGCATTTACATCTTCTAATCGATCCGCTTTATCTTTAAAAGAATGTGCTAAGGTCAACCTCTTATATGGGAAAAAACAATTAAGGTACCAAGCAAGTTCTGTTACCTGTGGAACATCGCTTTGACGATAAAACACAGTTTTTTCTATATCTAAACCAAAAGCTAACCAGGTTGCAGCAGTAGAGTAGGTATTCTCCCTTAATATCTTAGCGTCTTTAATTTGTGTGAGCGAATGCATATCTGCAATAAATAAGAAAGATTCATTCTCTGGTTGATTTGCCATCTGAATTGCAGGAATGATTGCACCTAGTAAATTTCCTAGATGAGGAGTTCCTGTACTTTGCACTCCTGTTAGAATTCTTGCCATAGTATTTTTTAGTTTCCGGCAAAGGTAATTTTTTTGTTCACATACCTCAAACCAATTATGTATTTTTGAAATTATGATCCTAAGGTATATATTAATACTTCTTTGGCGTATTTGGTTTTATATAATGATGGGAGTTCCTATTATTATATTATTTCCAGTGTTGCTGATATTGACTTCTAGAGAAGAATGGTATGCTAAATTCTTTGTAGTAGCTCGTTTTTGGGCAAAGATAGTATTGTATGGTAGTGGTTTTGTTCCAAAAGTGAAGCAGGAGGGAGAAGTCGATCGAAATAGAAGTTATATGTTTGTTGCTAACCATACCTCTATGGCCGACATTATGTTGATGTTATATTGTATAAAGAATCCTTTCGTTTTTGTTGGAAAAAAGGAATTGGCAAAAATTCCAATATTTGGTTTTTTCTATAAAAGAACGTGTATTCTGGTAGATCGAAGTAGCCAAAAGAGTAGAAAAGAGGTTTTTGATAGAGCTCAAGAAAGATTAAAAGGTGGTACCAGTATTTGTATTTTTCCGGAAGGAGGAGTGCCAGATGATGAATCGGTTATGTTGGATGAGTTTAAAGACGGAGCGTTTAGACTTGCGATCGATCATCAAATTCCTATTCTTCCGTTAACTTTTCTGGATAACAAGAAACGATTTTCTTATACTTTTTTTAGTGGAAGTCCAGGTTTGATGAGAGCTTTTGTACATAATGAAATTCCTACCAAAGATTTTACTCAAGATCATAAAAAAGAACTTAAGAGCAAAACGAGAACTGTTATTTTGAATAAACTAAGTTCAAATTCCTTATAGATAAATACATTGTTTAAAAACAAAAGCTGTTCCTCCCCAGAAACAGCTTTGTCATCATTGCTTCCCTAGAGCAATAATTTAACCTAACCAACTAAATTTACCTAACACATTTTTAGGTATTTTTTCTTTTTCATGATACTAAAACCTAAAACTTACTCCAGTATATACACCAAAATAATAAGGCCTAAAATTTTGAGCGTTATCTCTAAAACCATTAAACTGATATTTAAAGATAGGCTCCATATTGATCTTAAATTGATCTGATAATTTATAATCAAACCCTATGCCAATATTACCACTAAAGCTAACATCATTTACGGTCTGCTCTCTTGATACATTATTATTTCTAAAACTTCCGGCAATCACAGAAACTTCATCACTTTCTAAAAATAAAGTGCTTACTCCTCCTATCATATGAATACCCATTTTAGAATCTGTAAGGGCATATTTCAGTTCTAAAGGAACTTCAATATATCCTATACTGTGATTAAGCAGTCCAGGATTTTGTGAAGTAACCAGAATTTCACTGTTAACATCTCCAGGTGGAGGTGCAAGGGAAATAGAACCATTACGATAATCCGATACTACAATGCTTTGTGTATTGCCAGCTCCGTTGGCATCTCTTCCTAATGCAGCAATTCCAAAACCTACATCTTCGGTGTTATACCCTACATCTACTTTACTTACACCAGATCTTACAATTAATCTTTTATTTATAGCATACGCAACTTGTATTCCGTAACTAAGATTAACTTCTCCTTGTTTTGTATTATCCGAGAATTGCGGATCTATTGAAGAACCGCCAAAAGAATCATAATAAACTGGTGCTACATTAGGAGCAATATTCCATCTTTTTTCTTTTTCAGGATCCGAAGTGACAACAACTTTTTCTTTGTTTTCCTTTTCTTTAATAGCATCAAAGATTGATTTTTTACCAGTATTATCTGGATTTTCAATTTCTTTTGACTCCCCAGTATCACTAGCAATAGCTTCTTTAATATTATTGTCAATAATGGTAGGATCTACAAAATTAGAATCATTATCAATAATTGACTGCTTTTTACCATCAACGGTTGTACTTTCTTGCGTTGCTATTTTCTGTAGTTCATTCTTGTTAGAAGTAGTTGTTAGGTTTTGCTTTTCTATTTTAGAATTTGTGCTTTTAGATACAGTAGCAATATCAGATGTAAATTTTTCTTCTTGGATAGTAGTGTTATTTCTTATATCGTTACGATTTAGATTATTCGTGTCTTGTTTTTCTTCAGTTACAGATGTAATTGATGTATTCTGTTTATTAGCAGTATGATTAGAAGGGTTTATATTATCAGTAAATGGCTGTGTTTTGTTAGAATCGGATATAGAAGTATCTGTAAGAGCCTCATTATTCGTGCTCATATTCTCTTCTTCACCATCTGTAAAACTAGCTTCCTGATTTACGAAACCTTCTTTAGGTTTATTTAACTCGATACTAGGGTTTTTAGGTGTAATTACATTTTCATCCTGAACATTATCATTGGTAACAATTACATTATTTTTATTAGCCGTGTCAGGTAATAAAAAAGAACCTACTGATAAAATAACCGCAACTAAAGCAGCTACTCCTGCAACTCTGTACCAAAAAGGTATAATTAATATACGTTTGCGATCATCATTTTTACGGGCTTTTATTTTTTCCCATACCGCATCATTAGGAGTAACTTCAAAATCTTTGAATTTCTCCTGAAATAATCTGTCTATATTTTTTTTATCATCCATCTTCATCCTTCAATTGATTGAACACGATGTTCTTGATTACTTTCTATTTTTTCTTTTAAAATATTTCTTGCTCTCGCTAAATTAGACTTAGATGTTCCTACAGAGATCTCTAACATTTTGGCTATTTCTTTATGAGAATAACCATCTAAAACATATAGATTAAATACCAATCTATATCTATCAGGTAATTGTTGGATGATCTCTAATAAATAGTCTAAAGAAACATTGTCTTCATCTATTTCTACCTCTACATCTTCAATCTGCTCTTCTCCAATAATTTCGAATACTTTTTGTTTTCGATATTTTTGTAAAGCAGTGTTTATGGTTATTCGTTTAACCCATCCTTCAAAAGAGCCTTTTCCGTTATATTGTCCTATCTTATCAAAAATTGTAATAAAAGCGTCTTGCAAGGTATCTTCAGCACTAGAGTAATTATTCGAATATTTTAAACATATTGAAAATAATTTACTACCGTATAATTTATACAGTTGCTCTTGTGCCTTAGCATCTTGTTTTTTACACTTTTTTATGAGTTGCTCTAAACTCACGAACAATTTTGTTTGAGTTAAAAAGTTTAAACGAAATATTAATCTACAACAGGGACTTCCCTGATTAAAAATTGATTCTCTCCTTGATCATCTCTTCCTTGCCAAAATCTAAAAACATAAGAATCTTCTGAACCTACAATAAAATTAATAGATGCATCGATGAGATCACTTTGTGATAGATCTTCACATTCACGATCATTTACAACAACATTTACTACTGAAACCGTACGTTCATTAGATAATCTGTCATAATCAAAACCACTAAATGAATGACAATCAGAAGGTCTAAAATACGAAACAGTTATTTCATAGGTTTCTCCTCTTGTAAATTGATCCGGAATATCCACTTGTTCTATGGGTACTAACTCATAAGAGAAGTTAATGCCCAAATCATCATTTGTTAAACAACTAGATAAACAGGCTGTTACAATGATTAGTGCTATTATTTTAATCCTTTTCATACTGCTAACTTTGGGGTTATACATACCAAATTCTATTTAATAGATGATGAGTTAGTACGAAGGTTGCGTTTAAAGTATAAAAAAATAGTAGATTTTACTTATTTAATATTTCAGCGAAAAAATTTGCTTTTGTTTTGGTGTTTTGACAAAAAAAATCCCGAGAACTCGGGATTTTTGTATAGAATTTGAAAATTGTTTATTCACTAACAATTTTGATAGCTTCTTTTATCTTCTCCTCTAATTCTTCCATAAGCTCAGGATTATCATTAAGTAATGATTTTACTGAATCTCTTCCCTGCCCAAGTTTTGTGTCCTGATAGCTAAACCAAGATCCACTCTTCTTTACGATTTCATAATCAACTCCGATATCAATGATCTCGCCAGTTTTAGAAATTCCTGTTCCATACATAATATCAAACTCAGCAGTTCTGAATGGTGGCGCCACTTTGTTTTTTACAACTTTAACACGAGTTTTATTTCCTTGCACTTCGCTATTGCTGTTTTTAATCTGTGTCGATCTTCTGATGTCTAAGCGTACAGATGCATAAAATTTAAGTGCATTACCTCCAGTAGTGGTTTCTGGGTTACCAAACATAACTCCAATCTTCTCACGCAACTGATTAATAAATATTACTGTACAATTAGTTTTACTAATAGAACTGGTTAATTTTCGTAGTGCTTGAGACATTAATCGAGCATGAAGTCCCATTTTAGAATCACCCATTTCTCCTTCGATTTCACTCTTTGGAGTTAAGGCTGCTACAGAGTCAATTACGATAATATCAATTGCTCCTGATCTGATCAGATTGTCAGCAATTTCTAACGCTTGCTCACCATGATCAGGCTGTGAAATAATAAGGTTGTCAATATCTACTCCTAATTTTTCTGCATAGAATCTATCAAAGGCATGCTCTGCATCTATAAAAGCAGCAATTCCGCCATTTTTTTGCGCTTGCGCTATTGCATGTAATGTCAAAGTGGTTTTACCAGAAGATTCTGGCCCAAAAATTTCTATAACTCTTCCTTTAGGATATCCTCCAACTCCAAGTGCTAAATCCAAACCTAGAGATCCCGTAGGAATAACTTCTACTTCCTGAACTGCATCATCTCCCATTTTCATTACAGTTCCCTTACCATAAGCTTTATCTAGCTTGTCTAAAGTTAGTTTTAACGCTTTTAATTTTGCATCTTTTTCTTTTTCAGTACTCATGCGCTGACTCTCTTTTGTAATTGATTTTTGCTAAAATACTACAAGTTTTTTGCATAATACTTTCAAATATTCAACTTAGGCAACTAATTTATTAACAATGATCTGGTTCTTTAACCCGTTTTATGCTGCTTAATTTTTTTTTAATGATGGACGCAACCTTTTTTATATAATGGCATCTACCTAAAAAGCAATACTAGAACAATTGTGCGTAAAGAAGATGTAGATGAAGTTTCTTAAAAGAGTCGTAAGACATAACCTTTATGGACATATAACTACGAAAATTAGTAGTTGTATAGTAGAAGGTGGCTAGCTTCTTTATTTGATTTTAATCGTTTAGATGAAATAATTATTCAAATAACGAATTAGCCAAAAAATGCCTTGAAGTGGTTTTCAAGGCATTTTTTTATGGAGACAATCATACTCTTGGATATTATAGCAGGATTTGTACTTTTGCAAAAAAAATTAAATTATTTCTCTAACTTAAAAATTAGTATAGCATGCAACTGTACAATAAATTAAGTGCAAAAGAGAGAGCAGCCCTTATTGATGAGGCAGGTACGGATCGTCTTACGCTTTCTTTTTATAAATACGCACACATCGGTAACACCGAAATTTTCAGAAATCACTTATTTATTAATTGGAATGAATTAGATGTACTTGGTCGAATTTATGTGGCCAATGAAGGAATCAATGGTCAATTATCGGTTCCTGCTCCTAACTTTAATGCTTTTAAGGAACATCTGGATAGCATTACATTTTTAGAAAATGTAAGATTAAACATTGCAAGAGAGCAAGATGTAAAATCTTTTTTAAAGTTAAAGGTAAAAGTTCGTAAGAAAATTGTCGCGGATGGATTAAACGATGATACGTTCGATGTTACCAATAAAGGAGTACACGTGGATGCTGAAAAATTCAACCAATTAATAGAAGATCCCGATACTATTTTGGTGGATATGCGTAATCACTATGAAAGTGAAATAGGACATTTTAAAGGAGCTATCACTCCAGATGTTGATACATTTCGAGATTCATTAGATATTATAGAAGAAGACTTAAAAGAGCACAAAGAAGATAAAAACCTGGTGATGTATTGTACAGGAGGAATCCGATGTGAAAAAGCAAGTGCATATTATAAGCATAAAGGTTTTAAAAAAGTATTTCAGTTAGAAGGTGGTATTATAGAATATGCCAGGCAAGTGGAAGAAAAAGGACTTGAAAACAAATATTTGGGAAAAAACTTTGTTTTTGATCATAGAAGGTCCGAAAGAATATCAAACGATATCATATCTAATTGCCATCAGTGTGGAAAACCTTGTGACACCCATGTAAACTGTGCTAACGAGGCATGTCATTTGTTGTTTATTCAATGTCCAGAATGTGCGGTAAAAATGGATAATTGTTGTTCTGTTGAATGTAAAGACATTAACAGTTTGTCGTATGAAGAGCAAAAAGCACTTCGTAAAGGAAAAGGGAACAGCAATAAGATATTCAAAAAAGGGCGTTCTGAGGTATTAAAATTTAAGCAGTAATGCTAAAATGATTTAGATGCTATGGATTTAAAAGAAATCATAGTATCTTTATCGATTAAGTGAATGTTGGATGAGGAACATCCGACCTGAGTAAGAATCATATTTGTCGCATATTTTGCGAGCAAATTACAATATATAAAAGTATATGGGGTGTAGTAGTTGTTCCTCCGGGAAAGACGGACAGCCAAAAGGATGTAAGAATAATGGTACTTGTGGCACAGATGGTTGTAATAAGTTAACCGTTTTTGATTGGTTAGCGAATATGTCGCTTCCAAGTGGTGTAGCTCCTTTTCATTGTGTAGAAGTTCGTTTTAAAAACGGAAGAAAAAGCTTCTTTAAAAATACAGAAAATTTATCGTTAAGCATAGGAGATGTTGTAGCTACAGAAGCTTCTCCTGGTCATGATGTAGGGATTGTATCACTTACAGGCGAATTGGTACGTATCCAAATGAAGAAGAAAAAGGTAGATATCGATAGCGATGATGTAAGAAAGATTTACAGAAAAGCATCGCAAAAAGATATTGATATCTGGCAAAAAGCTAGGGATCGTGAGAAACAGATTCAGGTAAGATCTAGAGAAATTGCCATTCGCTTAAATTTGCAAATGAAAATCTCTGATATAGAATTTCAGGGAGATGGATCCAAATGTACTTTTTATTATACTGCAGAGGAACGAGTAGATTTTAGACAGCTTATTAAAGAGTTTGCACAAGAATTCAGTACTAGGATAGAAATGAGACAAATTGGTTTTCGTCAGGAAGCAGCTCGTTTAGGAGGGATTGGATCTTGTGGGCGCGAATTATGCTGTTCTACGTGGCTTACAGATTTTAGGTCAGTGAATACCAGCGCGGCAAGATATCAGCAACTATCTTTAAATCCTCAAAAGTTAGCAGGCCAGTGTGGGAAATTAAAGTGTTGTTTGAATTATGAATTGGATGCTTATATAGATGCGCTGAAGGAGTTTCCGAAGACCGAAGTAAAATTGAAAACGGAAAAGGGTACAGCTGTTTGCCAGAAAATAGATATTTTCAAAGGATACTTATGGTATGCCTATGAAGGAGAATGGATGAATTGGCATAAAATATCTGCGGATCATGCAAACGAAATTATAGAGGCTAACAAGAAAAATGAAAAAGTACTTGGACTAGAGGAATTTGCTTCTGAACTATTAGAAGATACTAAAGTAGATTTTGAAAACGTTGTAGGACAAGATAGTTTAACAAGATTTGATCAACCTAAAAGAAGTAAAAGAAGAAGAAATAAGAACAGGAATAGAAATAAGAAAAAGGTTGCTGCGGATACTACTGCTAAAAAGCAAAACTCGCAAAAAACTAAAGAGAATCCTTCCAATACCAATACTAAAAATTCTAATTGGAAAAAGAATAATCAACGTAATAAAAAACGAAAACCACAGCAACGAAAAAATAATGATAAATCTTAGACTTATTATACTACTTTTTTTAGGCGTTTGCTTGTATTCATGTGATGATGCAAGGGTTTTTGATGAATATAAAACAGTTTCCAGTTCTTGGGAAAAACAAGAAAAAGTTACTTTTAATTTACCAGAATTAGACTCTATAGAAAACTATAACTTATTCATTAATGTAAGAAACAATAATGATTATAAGTTCAGTAATCTTTTCTTGATTAGTGAAATGGAATTTCCAAATGGTAAGATTGTTACAGATACATTAGAATATGAAATGGCAAAACCAAATGGAGAATGGTTAGGTGTAGGTTTTTCTGATGTAAAAGAGAACAAGCTGTGGTATAAGGAGAACGTTAGTTTCACAGAAAATGGGGTGTATAAAGTTACGCTTCAGCATGCTATGAGGAAGAATGGAGAGACATTCGGTATTAATGAACTCGAAGGAATTACAGATATTGGTTTTAGAATAGAATTTGCACAAAATCCTAAATAATAATGGCAAAAGCAACACCTAAATCGACTAGGAAAAAGTCGGCATCAAAAGAAATCAGTGTTTTAAAATATATTAAGTGGTTTTGGATCACTTTTGCTTCAGGAATTGGCCTAGTAATTCTGATATTTCTTTTTGCAAGTTGGGGTTATTTTGGTGAAATGCCAGGTTTTGATGAATTAGAGAACCCTCAGAATGATTTAGCTACTCAGATTATTTCTTCTGATGGAAAACAAATAGGAACTTTTTTCAAGGAAAACAGAACTCCAGTGAGTTTTGAAGATTTATCTCCGAAGTTGGTAGAAGCTTTAGTCGCTACAGAAGATGTGCGTTACTATGATCATTCCGGGATAGATGCTAGAGGTACGTTAAGAGCTGTCACATTTTTGGGAAGTAAAGGTGGAGCTAGTACGATTACACAGCAGTTAGCTAAACTTCTTTTTACAGGTACAAGATCTCGAGGTTGGCAACGATATACCCAAAAAATTAAGGAATGGGTAATCGCAGCTCGACTGGAAAGACAGTACACTAAGGACGAGATTATGGCAATGTATCTTAATAAATATGATTTCCTTAATCAGGCCATTGGAATTAGTTCTGCTTGTCGAATTTATTTTAATAAAACTCCTAAAGAGTTAAAGCAGGAAGAGGCTGCTGTATTGGTAGGGATGTTAAAAAATTCTTCTTTGTTCAATCCGCTTAGACGTCCAGAATTAGTTAAAAACAGAAGAGATGTAGTGTTGTCACAAATGGCAAAATATGAATACATCACAGAAAAAGAAAAAGATAGCTTACAGCAGTTACCTTTGACACTAGATTATGCGCCAGAAGGGCATTCTGATGGAATAGCAACTTACTTTAGAGAGTATGTAAGAAGTTGGATGGGAAATTGGGTAAAGAAAAACCCGAAAGGAGAAGATGAAGATGGAAACACTCAGTTTTATAATATTTATAGAGACGGTCTAAGAATTAACGTAACTATCGATTCTCGCATGCAAAAATATGCAGAAGAAGCGGTGCAGGAGCATATGTCAAATCTTCAGAAAGAATTTGACAAGCAGGAAGAGAAAAATAAAACAGCACCGTTTAGAGATCTTACAAAGCAAGAAGTTGATGGTATTATCAAACGAGCTATTAGGAGTTCTGCGAGAAGAAAAAAGATGTTGTCTCAAAATAAAAGCGAAGAGGAGATTCTGAAATCATTTGATATTAAAACGGAGATGAAAGTATTTTCCTGGAAAGGGTATATAGACACTATTATGACTCCTAGGGATTCTATTTTATATTACAAGAGTTTTTTAAGATCAGGAATGATGTCTATGGAACCACAGACAGGACAGGTTAAGGCTTGGGTTGGAGGAGTAGATATTAAACATTTTCAATATGATCATGTGTATCAAGGAGCACGTCAGGTAGGATCGACATTTAAGCCCTTTGTGTATGCTACAGCAATTGATCAATTAAAATTATCACCTTGTGATACATTACCAATGTCACAGATTACAATACCAGCAGGATCTCATGGAGTAATGGAGGATTGGACACCAAAAAACAGTGACGCGGATTATACGGGATATTTAAGTCTTAAAGAAGCATTGGCAAAATCGGTAAATACCATATCTGCACGTTTAATGGACCGTATTGGACCAGAACCAATTGTGAGATTAGCAAAAAAATCAGGCGTTGAATCAGAAATTATTGAAGTAGCATCGATTGCCTTAGGATCTGTAGATCTCAAACTATCAGAGATGGTAGGCGCCTACAGTACTTTTGCTAATGAAGGTATTTATAATAAACCTGTAATGATCACCAGTATTGAAGATAAGAATGGTACAACATTATATCAATTCGAACCAGAAACACGTGATGTTATTAGTAAAGAGGCTGCTTATGTTACCCTAAATTTATTAGAAGGAGTTACACAATCAGGATCCGGAGCTCGTCTTAGATCGGGACCTTCTAATAGATACGATTATAAAAATGTGGTAACAGGTTATCCGTATCAATTTACGAATCCTATTGCTGGTAAAACAGGAACTACACAGAATCAAAGTGATGGATGGTTTATGGGAATTGTACCAAATTTATGTACCGGTGTATGGGTTGGTGGAGATGATCGTGCTACACATTTTAATTCTACCAGATATGGTCAGGGAGCGACTATGGCTTTACCAATCTGGGCATTGTATATGAGAAAATGTTACGCAGATAAATCATTAAAGGTATCTAAATCAGCTTTTAGTAAACCTGAAAACTTAACCATTGAGGTTGATTGCAAAGAGTTTAAGAAAAGGATTAAGGTTGAAGATCCGGTAGAAGACGAATTCGGTCTTTAAAATAAATTTCTGTTATCCATGATGGAGAACAAGGATACGAGCATAAAAGAACAAAAAGGATTTGTGAATCTGGATCAGAGGCTATATATCAAGTGTTTTTGGATCGGCTTTGTTTCTTTGATTGGCATCGGGATTTTGTTGTTTCTTTTGGCGAGTTGGGGTGTTCTCGGAAAAATGCCAACTTTTGAAGATCTAGAAAATCCTAGGACAGATTTGGCAGCACAAATTATTTCTTCAGATGGTGTGCAGTTGGGAACAATTTTTCAACCAAATGAAAACAGAACTCCTATTGTATATGATGATTTACCACAGCATTTGGTAGATGCTCTCATTGCTACTGAAGACGCACGTTTTTATGAGCATTCTGGAGTAGATGCCAGAGGTACATTACGAGCATTTACATCATTAGGAAAAAAAGGTGGAGCTAGTACCATTACGCAACAGCTAGCAAGATTACTTTTTATAGGTCTTAGATCAAAAAATATTGATAAGTACACTCAAAAAATTAGGGAGTGGGTTATTGCTGCACGTCTCGAAAGGCAGTATACAAAGAATGAGATCATAGCAATGTATCTGAACAAATATGATTTTGCGAGACAGGCAATAGGTATAGGATCAGCATCCAGAATTTATTTTAATAAGGAACCCAAGGATCTAACAATAGAAGAAGCTGCAGTGCTTATAGGAATGTTAAAAAGCGCTACCTATTATAATCCTATTACGAAACCAGAGCGTGCTCTGAACAGGAGAAATACGGTTCTGGCACAAATGGTAAAATATGGATATCTACAATTTAAAGAAAAAGATAGCCTTAAGAAGTTACCTATTCAATTGCAATATACTCCTGAAGGATATTCAGAAGGAAGTGCTACCTATTTTAGAAATGTGGTAAAGAAGGAGGTCCAGACTTGGATTAAAGAACATCCTAAGGGTGTAAATGATGAAGGTGTTACGGAATTTCATAATATTTTTAAAGATGGACTAAAGATTTATGTTACGTTAGATTCTCGAATGCAAAGGTACGCAGAAGAGGCTGTTAAAGAACATATGACGAATCTTCAAAAGGAGTTTAATAAGCAAGAAAAAACTAATAGAACTTCACCTTTTCGAGGTATTTCTTCTGGGCAAATAAAAGATATCGTAAATAGAGCTATTAAAAGTTCTTCGAGAAGAGCAATAATGAAAGAGCAAGGTGCAAGTGAAGAAGAAATAATTGCTTCGTTTGATAAGCCAACCAAAATGAGAGTGTTTTCCTGGAAAGGAACTATCGATACGATCATGACGCCTAGAGATTCTATCCTCTACTACAAACGGTTTTTACATACAGGATTGATGTCAATGGATCCCCAAACCGGGGAAGTTAAAGCTTGGGTAGGTGGAATTAATAACAGGTATTTTAAATATGATCATGTAAATCAAGGAGCGAGACAAGTAGGTTCTACATTTAAGCCTTTGGTATATGCTACTGCAATAGATCAGTTGAATTACGCTCCTTGTTACAGAATACCAAGAGCCAAAGTAACGATACCAGTGGGTAAACATGGTGTTTCTGGAGAGGATTGGACTCCAACAAATCCTGATAATAATTATGCGGGCTCTGTTACACTAAAAGAAGGTTTGGCAGGATCGATTAATACAGTTTCGGCTAGATTAATTGATAGAATGGGACCTGCACCTGTGATTAATCTTGCAAAAAAGCTGGGAATTACCACCCCTTTAGATACCGTTGCCTCTATTGTTCTGGGGACCGAGGCTATAAAACTTTCGGAAATGGTAGGAGCTTATAGCGTTTTTGCAAATGAAGGAATCTATAGTGAGCCTTATATTATTTCTCATATAAGAGATAAAAATGGAGCTTTATTGTATGAGAATGTTCCTAACAAAAAAGATGTTATAAATAAAGAATCTGCTTATCTAACGCTCAATTTAATGCAAGGAGTCACAGAAACAGGTTCAGGGAAACGATTACGTACTGAAGCTTCCAATTCATACATTTATAAGAAGCTGGTAACAGGACATCCTTACAAATTTGAGAATCCTATAGCAGGTAAAACAGGAACTACCCAGAATCAAAGTGACGGATGGTTTATGGGCATTGTACCAAATTTATGTACAGGAGTCTGGGTAGGTGGTGATAATCGTTCTACCCATTTCGAATCGATTGCCTACGGAAATGGAGCCACCATGGCATTGCCAATTTGGGCGCTTTACATGAGAAAATGTTATGAAGATCCAGTCTTAAATATATCTAAGTCAGAATTTAAAAAACCACAAAATCTTTCTGTGGAATTAGATTGCGATATTTATAAAAAAGAGGTTAAGTACGAAGATGAGCTGCGCTTTTAGAACGTATTTATCTATCTCTTAAATATTTCCAAAACTATAAGTTTTCAAACGTTTTAGTACTGTTTTTTTTGGTACATTTAATCCGCTAAAAATAGAATAATATGATTCGTAAAATAGTTAACGGAGTTCAGGAAGCTACCGAAGGAGTCAAAGATGATATGACTTTTATGCTAGGTGGTTTTGGGCTTTGTGGAATACCAGAAAACGCGATAGCAGAATTGGTTCGAAAAAATATCAAAGGGTTAACTTGTATCTCTAATAACGCTGGTGTGGATGATTTTGGATTAGGACTGCTACTACAGCAAAAGCAAATAAAGAAAATGGTCTCTTCTTATGTAGGAGAAAATGATGAATTCGAAAGACAGATGTTGAGCGGAGAATTGGATGTAGAGTTGATTCCTCAGGGAACATTAGCAGAAAGATGTAGAGCTGCGCAAGGCGGATTTCCGGCATTTTATACACCTGCAGGATATGGAACTGAAGTAGCAGAAGGGAAGGAGACAAGAGAGTTTAATGGCAAAATGTACATACTCGAAGAAGCTTTTAAAGCTGATTTTGCCTTTGTTAAAGCTTGGAAAGGTGATGATGCCGGTAATCTGATTTTCAAAGGAACAGCAAGAAACTTTAATCCTTGCATGTGTGGAGCGGCAAAAATAACAGTTGCCGAAGTAGAAGAACTAGTTCCTGCAGGAACACTAGATCCTGATCATATTCATATCCCGGGAATTTTTGTACAAAGGATTTTTGAAGGAAAGAACTATGAAAAAAGAATAGAACAAAGAACAGTACGAAAAAGATAAATCATATGTTAGATAAAAACGGAATAGCTAAACGTATAGCAAAGGAACTGGAAGACGGTTATTTTGTGAATTTAGGAATTGGAATTCCAACGTTAGTAGCCAATTATATACCAGATGGGATAGCAGTGGAGTTTCAAAGTGAGAATGGAGTATTAGGTATGGGACCTTTTCCTTACGAAGGAGAAGAAGATGCAGATATCATTAATGCAGGAAAACAGACAATTACAACAATGCCAGGAGCTTCTTTTTTCGATTCTGCTACAAGTTTTAATATGATTCGTGGTCAACATGTAGATCTAACTATTTTGGGAGCAATGGAAGTGGCAGAGAACGGAGATATTGCAAACTGGAAAATTCCTGGTAAGATGGTGAAAGGAATGGGTGGTGCAATGGATTTGGTGGCTAGTGCAGAAAATATTATCGTGGCCATGATGCATACAAATAGAGCAGGTGCTTCTAAATTACTATCTAAATGTTCTTTGCCTTTAACAGGAGTGAAATGTGTGAAAAAAGTAGTTACTAATTTAGCGGTATTAAGTATAACTGAAGATGGTTTTAAATTGTTAGAAAGAGCTCCAGGAGTAAGTGTAGAAGAAATTGAAAAAGCTACAGAAGGAAAGCTAATAATTGAAGGAAATGTGCCAGAAATGGTTTTGGATTAATCAAATCGAATTCTATATGAAAATGAACACTTTTCTAAATTAGGAGAACGAATAATAAATGAGATTAGTTTTTTTTGTAAAAATAGACTTACAAAAATTCAATATTTGTAAGATAAAACTTACTTAATAAATATGTTTTTACCTTACCTAAACCTTTGCTTTAACTTGTAAATAGGCATTAAACGTTATTAAATGTTAAAATTTTGTGTTTTTTGTCGATTTTAATTGTATTTAAACGTAATTTCCAAATTAATTTTGGATATTAGCAATCCCTTGAAAGTAGTACAGTTAAATGTTCTCTTTTAAAAATTAATTAAATTTTTAACCCTCACACATTGCCCTATTATGAAAAAGCGTTTAAATCGTATTCAGAAATCAGTTAAACCTACAATCGAATTGATTTCTAACTGTATGTATTTAGCAAAAAAAGTATTTTTGTTTTAACAAAAGGTATTCCTTTTTGTTATGTGATTTTTTGTTGTTAATAAATCGCAACCTCCCCAAGTCGCGATGAATATAAAAAACCTGTTAGTCTAAGGAGCTTAACAGGTTTTTTATATTTAAAGTTATTTGATTTCTGCGATAATGACACCAAAGTTGCCTTCTAGTTGTTCCCAGCTTTTAGCAGGCAAGTAGGTTTTTGACACAAAACCATCTAAATATAGCGCATTCTTGCAACCTTTCTCCTTAAAGAAGGAAGCGAAGTCATAAAAATTTATTTTTTCTTTGGACATTGCAAATAATAAATTACCGTTTGGTAATATTCCAACTCCGTTCCTAATATGAACATTTGGTGATCCTTGGTTAAATTTCTCATGAACTTTTCCTTCTATCAGTAACATAGGACCTGATTGGGTGGCATAGATTATGTTCTTTTCAAAAGAGAAGTTTTTGGTAGTTACAATATGTGGGGTATTATGGGTAATATAGAAAATTCCATTTGGTTGTAGATAAAAGTTGCCATATGCATTTTGAATAGTATCTAGTGGTGATTTTATAATATTATTTTCTATATACAATCCTTGTGGAGATAAGTCTTTCTTATACATTCCTCCATTCATAGCAAAAACGAGTTCCTTGCCATCATCATTTAGGGCTTTCTTAAGCTTCTGAAAACTTTCATAATTTTTATTGTTTTTATTTTTCCAAAAGAAATGTAATTGTTGATTCTTTAGATCAACTTGGTAACTTATGAATTTTGTATCATTATTGGTTTTTTGCGAGTAGCTGAAACCTATGTAGATAAAATATATTAAGACAAGAAGTGAATATTTATTTTTCATAGTTATGAAATATGGAACCAGAGTGTATAATTGTATTTTATAGGTATGATATGATGCTACGAGTTAGTTTTGTATTCATATAACATTAATTTTTCATTGTCACTGGGAATTGTAATGATTTTTACGAAATCGAAGTCTAGTTTTTCCAATAACTTCTGAGAGGATTTATTTTCTGGAATTGTAATAGCGCTGATTTTTTTTATTTTAAATTGTGTAATAGCAACTTCTTTTAGTTTAGAAGCACTTTCATAAGCGTAGCCCATTTTTTCATATGCTGGTAGAAATGCAAAACCTATGTCAAATCCATCAATTCCTTCTCGGTCATAGAGACCGCAACACCCAAGTTTTATATTGTCGGATTTTCGTATCACCGTATAATTCGAAAACCCGAGTCTTTCTAATTGTGGGAGCATTTTTTGTTCTATATAAGTTTTTGAATCTTCAATAGATTTCACGTTGCGATCACCAATGTTTTGTAACCACTTCGGTGTATTTAGAAGTTCTAAATAAAATGAAGCGTCCCCAATACCTGAGGGTGTTAATAATAATCTATCGGTCTCAAAGTGTTTCATGTATGCTACGAGGTTTTGATATCAAGAATGGTAATATACAAAAAGCCCAGAAACGATAGTTTCTGGGCTTTTTTATAAAAATTAAGGTTATCTATCTATAATTTTTATTCTACGATAAAACGAGCTTTTTGAGTGTTTACTTGTAGCATGTATACACCTGCTTCAAGATTTTGAACATTTATAGTGTTGGAGAAAGTTCCTTTTAGAACTGTTTGTCCAAGCATATTATAAATGATATAGTTTTGAGAACCTGATTTACCGTTATGAACATTAAGAGTTGATCCTGTTACAGGGTTTGGATATAGAGATAATCCTAATGGTGGTCCAACAAGATTATCAGATGTTGTTGCAAATGATGTTGTTGTTCCACAAGGTCCTAAATTCGTCCATCCTGTAGCAGTTCTTTCGTATAAGTTACCTTGGTATGTAACTTTATCACCTACTTGATAAGTTTGACTAGAACTCCATTCAGGTACACCAGCACATTGGTCTACTGGTCCGCTAGAATCACTTAAAGATACATTGTCAATAGCGATATCTGCTTGCCAAGTACTACCAGTAATTCTGTTAAATCGTAACTGAACTCCTCCACCTACATAAGATGCAAGATCAATAGTAGCAGTTTGCCAAGCATTTCCTTGATTTCCTGTTTCGCTCCAGATACTAGTCCATGTAGCTCCTTCATCTGTACTTGCTTCAACAGCGATACTACCCATATCTGAAGCTCCATACATGTGATAAGCGAATGAGAAATTAGCTTGGCTAAGTCCACTTAAATCAAAACATGGAGAAGTAATGATAGCTTGTTTGCTTGGATAACCTGTTCCATTTCCTGAAGCTTCTACATAAATATAGTAAGATCCTTGAGTAGCAGATGATGGTCCTGTGCTACTAGAGGGAGTACCATTAGCATCAACGGTCCAATTAAGGTCATCTGCTGTAGATTGTGTCCAATCTCCTATGGTGTTTTCGAATCCTTCACTATATGGGAAGGAAGAAATTCCTGAGGTACATCCACTTCCAGAACCTCCACCAGTTGTCGTAACATTTATTGTATTACTTGCTCCTGATACATTTCCAGCAGCATCTTTTGCACGTACGCTAAAAGAGTAAGAAGTATTAGCGGTAAGCCCTGTTACATTTGCAGTAGTGTTTGAGGTAGAACCGATAACACTACTTCCTTGATAAACATCGTATTCAGTAACACCTACATTATCAGTGGATGCATTCCAGCTCAATGTTAGAGCGGTTTCTTCTACATTAGATGCAGATAAACTAGTTGGTGCAGTTGGAGCCTGAGTATCAGCAGTTGCGCCACCTATAGTAACGGTGTAATCTTCTACTTCACCATATTGGAAAGATTCACAAGAAGTAGGCACTCCATTATATTTCATAGATACACGCATTCTCGTATTTCCGTCTGTAGCCCCACTTGGCACAGTAAAACTTCCACTTACAGGAGTTGTTTGTGTAGCACTTTGTGTCCATATCTGTTCTCCAGAGTCTGTAAAGTCACCATCTTGGTTGTAATCTATCCAAACGCTATATCCTTCACTATATACTGTTCCTGTCCAAGTAGGAGTTACAGTAATTGTGTAAGAATCACCTTTTGCTAATCCAGTAGCAACAGAAGTAAAATCTGAATATCCACCACTTCCAGCACCAGACGCGTTATCTATAGTTCCTAATTGAACTCTACTAATATATTCGTCTGCAACACTATTTCCGTTAGAATCACAATATGTCAATTGGAATTCTGTAGTAGTAAAGCTTGCTGTGCTGCTATAGGAAGATGTAGTGCCATCAGAACACTTACTTCTTACTTGCACTTCATATGAAGTTAATTGAGTTAATCCACTAAGAGCAGTAGAAGTACCACTTACATCACTTAATGTAGTCCAAGAAGAAGTTCCTGCTACTCTATATCTAACATCATAAGTAGCCGCTGGCACTGATGTCCAGTTGATAGTAGCACTATCATAAGAGATATTTGATGCTCCAACTCCAGAAGGAACCGTAGCGTTACAAACTACTGGAGTTCCAGTTAATCCAGTTACAATTAGAGAGAAGTTTTGGCTTCCTCCTGTTAATGACCCTTTGTGAGTTACTGTAATTGTATATGTTCCAGAAGCACTACCTACATCAATTCTTTCGAATGGATCTACAGTATTGTCACCTGTTCCGTTAGTAGTAATGCTTGTTAATCTATATGGTTGGAATGTAGTAGATCCTTGAGTTACTCTAATATCAAGATCATTAACTAACACCGCATTGTTAGAGTTGGTAGCTGTAACTGCCGTACCTGGTCTATCTGTCCAAGAAATAGATGCCATTAACGGATTAGTTCCGTCAGAATCAACAGTAATTGTGTACGTCTGTCCACTGTTTAAAGTTAATTCTTCAATTTTTGTTTCGTTTCCTGCATTTGTAATAGTCTCAGCAGCTCTTTTAGCATTTAATAACCCCCACCCGTAAACAGCGTCAGGACCAGAAGGTCCAGCATCATCTGCAGTATGTAGAGCTAAACCTTTTAAAGTAGCAGCTCTCATCAGGTTACCATTTGTATTGTCATAATGTTGTTGTAATAATAACAATGATCCAGCAACATTTGGTGATGCCATAGAAGTACCCGTAATACTAGCATATGCTGTATTACTACTTTCGTATGTAGAATAAACACCTGTACCATTTCCAGTAATATCTGGTTTGATACGATAATCATCGGTTGGTCCTTCACTACTTGAAGAGTTAATGGAAACACTATTTAAACTACCATCAGAAGCGATATTAGCATCTTGAGCATTTGCAACAACTAAATTATTTTTAGAAGTAGAATGTCCAGTAAGTTTATCATAAGAAGAATTCCCATCTAGCGGTTGACCGTTGTAGCCATTTTGGTTACCATCGTTACCGGCAGCTACAACCATTAGATAGAAAGGAGCGTTAAACATTACTTCATCCCAATCTCTAGAAGTATCTATGTAAGCACCAAAATATTGATCAGGTACAAGATCTCCTCTAAATCCGTAAGAGTGGTTAGAAATAATCATTCCATTCGCTGCAGCGCTGGTAGCTTCTGCAACATCGTTGTTCCACATATACCCATTTACTCTTGCCTGAGGCGCCATTCCTTTTGCCGCAGCTTGAACACCAGAAGCCATAATGGTTCCTGTTACGTGCGCAGCGTGGAAGTTTAATTGAGTTCCACCTTCAGATGCAGCATCTTGGATAGTAACACGATTGTTACCTCCAGGCCCATCATATTCTTGGTGAGATGCTCTAGCATGACCACCGTCCCAAACATGTGCCGTCATGTTCTGACCATCTAAGTTTAATCCTAAAGAACCTCCGGAATTAAGATGATTTGTTCTTGTTGATTCAGCGGCATCCACGTTATAGGTTACGTAATAAATAGGAGTGCCATCTTTAGCAATTTTTTGTAATTCTGCAAAACTTCCGTTTTTAAGAGTGGTTTGAACAGGCCATCCATTTTGTTTTGCAGCCTGAATAGCTTCTTTCTTTTGAATAGCAGCTTTTTCAGCATTTTGCACTTGTAACTTGTTAAGTTCCGACAAGTTAGTACTCTGCATAATTTTTGACTTTTGTGCTGGTGTTTGAGCAAATGCTCCAGCAGAAAGAAGAAACATTGTGGAAAACGCGAGAGTTCGCAGTTTTCCAAACCTTTTTGGCATAGTGCCAAAAACCCCAATAAGGTTTTTGTAACTTTTTTTCATTTTTATTGAGTTTGAGTTAGCTTTAATTAAATTTCTCTGATGATTTATCTGAGAAACAGCCAAAACTCTTAAATTATTCCTAATTGGCAAAAGATTTTCGATAAAGGGTTTAATAATGACTATACAAAACCTTAACAAAGAGTTAACGTTTGTTTCATTTATTCGGTAAGTAGGTAAAGGATTACAAAAAGTAATAACTTAACTATTTAATCTAGTGTTTTTTGCACAAATTCTATAGCTCTATACTCGTTGTAAAAAATTCCCGAAGGCATATAAAAACCTACATGACCTCCAAAATCTGGGGTTTCTAAATAGAGGTCTGAATTTCTTTGAGCTTCGTTGTGTGGATAACAAGTAGTTCCTAGAAAAGTGTCATTTTTAGCATTGATGATTAGTGTAGGGATGGTAATGTCTTTTAGAAATTGATTGCTACTACACTTAGTATAATAATCAATAGCATCCACATAGCCATGAGCAACACTCGTGTATAAATTGTCAATATCGATAAGGGAGCTACAAGCTTTGATATCAGATATGCTAATTTCATTTGGAAATACTTGTTGTCTTTCCAACAACTTCTTTTTTAAACTCTGAATAAAACGTTGCTGGTAGATAAAGTTTCTAGGTTTGTTAATCTCATTTAGTGAGTTATAAAGATCACAAGGTACGGATACGGCTACAGCAGATTTTACTTGTTTAGGTGTTTTTCTTTCTCCTAAATATTTTAATGTGATATTGCCGCCTAGACTAAATCCGCATATAGAGATAGCATGATAGTCTTTCTCCATAATATGAGATATAATAGCAGCAAGATCATCACTTACTCCAGCATTATAGGATCGGTATAATCTATTTACTTCACCGCTACAATTTCTAAGATTTATGGCAGCTACATTCCATTGGTTTTTGACAAAATGTTTCGCAAGACCTAGGATATATTGCCTTTGTGCGTTTCCTTCTAGTCCATGAACCAAAACAGCTACTTTTCCTTTAGATCTGGGATCATCAGAATAGCTCCAATCGATATCGATAAAATCTCCGTCTTTTAGTTCTATTCTTTCTCGATTTTGTTCTATACCTTTTACTGTTCTAACCAGATTAGGATAGATGGTGGAAAAATGACCATTTCGGAAAAAATATGATGGTTTATAGTTTGAGGTGACTAAAGGCATTAGTATAAAATATTATCCTTTGGTTGTACCTTTTCAGGCAGATTGGTTTCATCCAGCATATCTCGTAAGTCTATCTCTATAGTTCTACATAATGCTGTCATAGGAACATCGTTCACTCTTCCTTCAAAGGGGTCTTCACTATTACTACCTACTTTTTCCATCGTAGTAAATATCCAGGAAATTAGTACCGATAAAGGGATCATTAAAAAGATAAACCAAGGCTGTAAATGTTGCGACATATCACCAAGTTCACTTTCAAAAACATTTAATAATCCAAAGGGTAATAGTAATACGAAGATCCAAGTAAAAACAGTACTGAAATATGCATATTGTCTAGGAAAAGGGGTGTTTTTTATACGTTCACATTTACCTTGTAAGTTGTACAATTCTTCTAATACACCATGTAACAGCTGGTTATCAAATGGGCTTATTTTTTCAGAACTTAATAGCTCTTTTAGATGCAGTCCCTGATTTTTTACAAGATGAGTCGCTGCATTTTTTCTTTTTAGAAGGTCGTTGTATTCTTCTTCAGAAACAAAACTTTTAGTGGCATCACAAGCAGGATTTCGCTCTCCATGTTTTTGAAGTAAACGTTCTACCGAGGCATTTTCTTTCATCGAAAAAGAAGAGGGTTGTCTTAGTTGGATTCGTAAGGCGTTGATCCAAGCGATATGACGATATATTAATATTCTCTTGGTTTCTGGAGAATCGTCTACTAAGCTCAAAATCTGATTTGCCCAAGTTCTGCTATAATTTACAATACCTCCCCAAATTTTTCTTCCTTCCCAGAATCTATCATAACTCTGACTGTTTTTAAAACCAATATAAAAAGCCACTGCAATCCCAATGACAGATAATGGTTGAAAGGGGATGTCTATAAATTGTAAGTCAAAAAAATAATAGAGAGAGAAAATACTTGCGGTATAGAGGATAAAGAAGAGTAGATTTTTCCATGCAAATCTTAAAATAAGTCCCCAACCAATATTACGTTTGATATACATTTGTGATTTTTTGTTCTAAAGTAAGAAGACCTCGTTGGTTTTCAAAATAGAAATATTTAAAAATCTAGTTCAATGTTGGGAGATAATATTAACTAAAGTTTATTATGCAAGCATATTATCTGTTTTGTATTTTTGACCCAATAAAATCTTAAGTATGTATTTAAAAGAGTTCGAAATTCGATGGAATGATATTGATGCTAATCGTCATTTAGCAAATAAGGCGTATATAGAATATGCTGCGCATACCAGAATGACATTTTTATCTGAGCTAGGTTTTGATCAAAGACTCTTAGGTAAGCTTAATATAGGTCCTGTTGTTTTTTATGAACACATCTATTATTTCAAAGAAGTTTTTTATGGAAGACCCGTTAGAGTTTCTTTGGAACTTGTGGGTATGAGTGAAGATGGGAAGTTTTTTGAGTTCTTGCACAACTTTTATGATTACAAAGGAAGAAATTTTGCAAGATGTGAAATGATGGGGGCTTGGTTAGATTTGAAAACACGCAAGTTAATTCCACTTCCTGAAGAAATGCGCGAATTTATGGATAAAGTAGAGCGTCCGGATAGCTTCAAAATACTTACGAAAGAGGACACACGAAAGTTTGCCAAAATCCCAACTGATTTAAGTTAGTTTTTTGGGTTTTTTAGTAACTAGGTAGACTCCTACAAAAACTAGTATTGCCGCTATTATTTGAATCAGTTTTAAAGAATCTGCTCCCATTGCCATGGCAAAACTTATGGCTAATAATGGTTGTAGATATATGAAAGCGCCAATTGTAGACGCTTTTAAAGTTTTTAAAGCAAATACATTTAGAAGGTAAGTAAAAAAAGTGGTTCCTATTACTACAAATACCATTTTCCAAATAACATCATAAGGTAATGAGGTCCATTGAACTTCATTAAATTCTGAAATCGTAACAGGGAAATTAATGATAACACCTAATAAGAAAAACCATTTCATTAAGGTGATAGCATGATATTTAGCCGTTAATGGTTTTACCATTACAAGATAAATTGCGTAAGAAGCGGCATTTACTATAAACAGTGCGTTTCCTAATGGAATATTAGGGGCGTCTTGTCGTACTTCGGCTCCAAATAGTATAAGTCCTAATGCACCCGAGAAGCCTAATAAAATTCCAATAGATCGTAACCAGGTGATTTTTTCATTCAGAAAAATGGCAGATAAGATAAATACCAAAATTGGCGCTATGGTAATCATTACCGAACTATTAATAGGAGTTGATAGTTGTAGACCTTTGAAAAACATCAACATATTAATAGCCATCCCAAAAACTGCACATCCAAAAATTCTTAACCAATCGGATCGATCAATTTTTTCTTTTGGCACCCATATAGAGGCAATCCAAAAAAGTAAAGTGGCTCCTATAACTCTAAGAAAGATAAACCCAAAAGGTTTAATGTAAGTAGGCATAACACCTTTAGCCAATGTATGGTTGATGGCGTAAATCAAACTTGCCCCAAAAGCAGCTAATAGTGCTATGGTTCTTTTATCCATTAATCTGCTTATTTGCTGCTTCAACCACTTTTTTACTGTTTCCAATAAAAATTTGGTTGTCATATATAATCACCGGACGTTTTAAGAAGGTGTAATGTTCTAGAATTAAGTCTTTGTAATCGTTCTCTGAAAGAGTCTTATTTTTTAAATCTCTTTCTTTATAAAGTCTTGCTCTTTTGCTAAACAGAGATTCATACGTTCCAGAAAGTGATTTCATTTCTTCTAGTTGAGATTGAGTAATAGCTTCACTTTTAATGTCTTGTAAAACAAAATCTGAAGAAGGGTTTAATTCTTTTAAAATTCGTTTACAAGTGTCACAAGTGGATAGATGGTATATTTTTTTCACGAGAAAAATAGTTAAAATGTCAAAATTCATACAAAGGAAATTCATTTCACAATGAAAACTTATATTTTTGGCTAAAAATTAAGAACATCATCATTACATTTAAAAAGAAGCAATGAAAGATCAATTAGAAATTACCAGAACTAATAGAAGATTAATGTCCAAAATTATGGATAATTATTCATTAGAAGATCTTAACAAAGTTCCTGAAGGATTCAAGAATAATTTGATATGGAATATAGCTCATGTAGTGGTAACACAGCAGTTATTAGTATACAAACTTAGTGGTCTACCAATGATGATTGATGATGAATTGGTGTTAAAGTATAAAAAAGGAACTAAAACAGAGGGTTTTGTAGATCAGGCAGAAGTTGAAAAAGTAAAAGAGTTAATGTTTAGTACATTGGATCAAACTGAAAAGGATATTGAAGCTTCTATTTTTAAAGAATATCAGGAATATCCAACTAGTACAGGTTTTGTTTTAAAATCTACAGAAGATGCTATGAGTTTTAATAATTTTCATGAAGGAATACATCTTGGGTATATTTTAGCACTAAAAAAGTCATTATAATACGTTTTTATTTAAATAGGCTAACGCTTTCTCTTTACTTAATTTTATTTCAATAGGACCTTCTGCATAAGAGCTAACTTCATATTGATTGTATAGAAGTATAATATGTTCCTCTGTAAATCCAATAGTGGATGGTAAATGAAAAGTGTCATTCTCAAAAAAATATCCAGTGCTATTGATAGATTCGTTTTTAGGGATATTGTGAGTTTCTCTAAATACCTTTTCTGCAAAATCTTTAAAACCTTTATCATCTTTTATAAATCCTTCGTTGTTTATGATGTCACCCGTTTTAAGATCGATATTTAGGTAATTAGAATTACCACTACCATGTGCACCTCCAGTAAAAATATAAGATTCTATAAGAACGGATAGCATATTTTTATTTTGAAAACTAATGTCGCAATTGATACTAGCCTCATAAGGAATAATTTCATCTGGAAATTCTTTTTTCATTTCTAGATATGAACTATTAAAGCTTTTTAATGCGTTTTCAATATTATCAACTTTGTTGTCATCTTCAATATTTAAAGCATCACAAGCAGCTTTTTCAATTCGCTTATTTATCTTTTCTGACAGATGGTTTTCACTTATAGATTCTAAAAGTAAAACTTCAGTAATTACGCAGTCTGTATTTTCACAATCAAAGTAGCTTTCAATGCTTATTGTTTTTTTCTGAAAACGTAGTGGTTCATGTTTTTCACAACTATAGAAATAAGATAGAATTACTAATAGGAAAATGAACTTTATTGGAGTGTTAGTTTTTCTGTTAATCATCTACTAAAGGTATTCATTGAAATATGATTAGAACGAATTAAATCATACATTTGTTCAGTTTTTTAACATATTACTATTCAAGTTGATTTTTTCGACTCTAAAAAGTAAAATTTGATTAAAGAAACGTCAAAAAATTAAGAAATATTATAAAAATCGAAACTAGTGAAATTTAATACAAAAACAATACACGGAGGTCAGGAGCACGATCCGGCATACGGAGCAGTAATGCCACCAATATACCAAACCTCTACTTATGCCCAGACTACTCCAGGAGGACATAAAGGTTTTGAATATAGTAGAACACATAATCCTACAAGAAAGGCGTTGGAGAATGCATTTGCAAGTATAGAAAATGGAAAGCATGGTTTAGCATTTGGATCTGGATTAGCAGCGATTGATGCCGTAATTAAATTACTAAAGCCAGGTGATGAAGTGATCTCTACAAATGATTTGTATGGAGGTACTTATAGGTTATTTACAAAGATATTCGAAGATTTCGGAATCAAATTTCATTTTATTGGAATGGAAAATGCCGATGCTATAGAGAATTATGTAAATGAAAACACCAAGTTAATTTGGGTAGAGACACCAACAAATCCAATGATGAATATTATAGATATTAAAGCTATTGCTGCGATTTCTAAAAAGAATGATTTGCTATTGGCGGTGGATAATACTTTTGCTACTCCTTATTTACAAAGGCCTTTGGATCTTGGAGCTGATATTGTAATGCATAGTGCAACTAAATATATTGGTGGGCATAGTGATTTGGTAATGGGTGCTTTGATCGTAAAAGATGATGAAATTGCTGAACGTTTGTATTTTATTCAAAATGCAAGTGGAGCTGTTTGTGGACCTCAGGATAGTTTTTTAGCTTTAAGAGGTATAAAAACATTACACGTTCGTATGCAACGTCATTGTGAAAATGGTGAGGCAATTGCACATTATTTAAAGAAACATCCTAAAATAGAAAAAGTGTACTGGCCAGGATTTGAGGATCATCCAAACCATGAAGTTGCAAAAGCGCAAATGGATGGTTTTGGTGGAATGATATCATTTGTAACTAAGGATAGTAATTATGATGAAGCGATAAAAATCGTGGAGAACCTTAAGATTTTCACACTAGCAGAATCTCTTGGTGGTGTTGAGAGTTTAGCAGGTCACCCAGCAAGTATGACACATGCATCTATTCCGAAAGAGGAACGCGAAAAAACTGGTGTTGTAGATTCTTTAATTAGATTGAGTGTGGGAATAGAGGATGTAGAGGATTTAATTGCGGATTTAGAACAGGCTATAGGTTAGCTTGTTATTAAATTCAAAAAAATATAGGTATTATTTTGATAATATGATATATTTGACAAGTTAAATTAACCATTAAATAAGAATCTTTTAATCCTATTAACATATGCAAGCAAAAATAGATGCATTTATGGAAGAAGTAAGAGCTCGTAACTCACATGAGCCTGAGTTCTTACAAGCGGTTCAAGAAGTTGCAGAAACTGTAATACCGTATATCGCTACACAAGAAATATATAATGGAAAAAACATTCTTTTAAGAATGGTAGAACCTGAGAGAGCGATTATGTTTCGTGTACCATGGGTAGATGATAAAGGAGAGATACACGTAAATAGAGGATATCGAATTCAAATGAACTCTGCAATAGGTCCTTATAAAGGAGGATTGCGTTTTCATCCTTCAGTAAATCTAAGTATACTTAAGTTTCTTGCTTTTGAACAAGTATTTAAAAATAGCTTAACCACACTTCCTATGGGAGGTGGAAAAGGAGGTTCCGATTTTGATCCTAAAGGGAAGTCCGATGATGAAATTATGCGTTTTTGTCATAGTTTCATGAGTGAGCTTTGTAGACATATTGGGCCTGATACTGATGTTCCTGCTGGAGACATTGGAGTAGGAGGTCGCGAAATAGGATTCTTATTCGGTATGTATCGTAAAATACGTAATGAATTTACGGGAGTACTTACAGGTAAAGGAATTACTTGGGGAGGATCATTGATAAGACCTGAAGCAACAGGGTATGGAGCTGTGTATTTTGCACAAAATATGTTAGCTACAAAGAATGATTCTTTTGAAGGAAAGGTAGTTACAGTTTCTGGATCTGGAAATGTAGCCCAGTATGCTACAGAAAAGGCTACTCAGTTAGGAGCAAAGGTTGTTACTTTGTCGGATTCATCAGGTTATATTTATGACAAGGATGGTATCGACGAAGAGAAATTGGCTTTTGTTATGGAGCTGAAAAATGTAAAAAGAGGAAGAATCAGTGAGTATGTAGATAAATATCCTTCTGCAGAATTTCACAAAGGAGAAAGACCATGGAGTGTAAAATGTGATGTTGCACTTCCTTGTGCTACACAAAATGAACTTGATGGTGATGAAGCAGAGCAATTAATCGCAAATGGTTGTATCTGTATCAGTGAAGGAGCAAACATGCCAAGTACACCTGAAGCTATTGCTGCTTTTCATAAGGCAAAAATATTCTTTGCACCTGGGAAAGCTTCAAATGCTGGAGGAGTAGCAACATCTGGATTAGAAATGACTCAGAATTCCTTGAGATATAATTGGACGCGCGAAGAAGTAGACGAAAAATTGAAGCAAATTATGAAAGATATTCACTCTGCATGTTTAGAATATGGAACTCAGGAAGATGGATATGTAGATTATGTAAAAGGAGCTAATATCGCAGGTTTCGTAAAAGTTGCAGATGCTATGTTGGCACAAGGAGTAGTATAATATATTAATAATCCATACTATAGAAGCCGTTCTTATAATATTAGAACGGCTTTTTCATTATCTAAAAGCAATAATTAGTATTTTAGCGTGTTATCAAAGCAGAGTAAATAGCACTCAGAAATTATGCAGTATCTCAGACTATCAATATTTCTAATTTTCCCATTATTTCTTTTTTCTCAAGATTTCAGTAATCAATGGACTGGACATTATTCTTATTTTGAGATTAATGATATATATGCTGCCGAAGATCGTGTTTATGCAGCTTCAGAAAATTCGGTTTTTATTTTTGATACTGAGACCAGAACCTCAGAGACATTTTCTACAATTAATGGATTATCTGGAGAAACTATATCTTCCATTTATCATAGTTCCACTTATGATATTACTGTTGTAGGATACGATAATGGTTTATTAGAATTGATATTAGATGATGAAGTTAGAACTTTTATTGATATAGTGGATCAACCCACAATTCCTCCAACAGAAAAAAGAATTAATCATTTTTTCGAAAATGATGATAAACTTTATATTTCTACAGAATTTGGTATTGTAGAATTTAACTTGGAAAGAATAGAGTTTGGAGATACCTTCTTTATTGGTCCAGGAGGTTCCCAAATTAACGTTACAGGTACAATTGTTGCAGAAAATTCTATATACGCTACTACATTGAATAATGGAATATTTTCGGCGGATGTGACCAATCCCAATCTGGTAGATTTTAACCAGTGGGCTAATCCTATTCCCGGGAGTTTTAGAGATATAGTAATTTTTAATAATCAGATTTTGGTCCATCAAAACTTGGATCTAGTTCAAAGCTTAGAAAATAATGTACTTACTACTGTGTTTACCGCACCATCTCCAATTAGAGATATGTATGCGGATTCTGGAAATTTAACAATTTCGCTAGCAGATAGTGCACTGGTTTTAGATACAAACTTTTCTGAAACCGCATCCATAACGAGTACTACAGAAGATAGTTTTGAACTGAACACTTCTTTAACTATCAATAATGAGGTGTATCTCGGTACAAATACTAGAGGATTACTAGAATTTGAATTAAGTAATCCAGATACAAAAACATTAGTTTCTCCAGAAGGGCCTTTGAGTAATTTTACTTTTGGAATCGAAGCGTTGAATAATAATTTATGGGTGGTGTTTGGTCAGTATGATGTGAATTTTAATCCATTTCCATTACAAAGAAGAGGGATCAGTAAACTTACAGCGGATGGTTGGTTTAATATTTCTAGAAATGAAGTGTTGGGGGCAACATCTTTGTCTCATATTACCATAAATCCAAATAATGAAGATCAGGTTTTTATAAGTAGTTTGAGCAGTGGGTTGATAGAAGTCAATAATAATGTAGTTACTAATTTATTTAATGATGTAAATAGTGGGTTCGAATCATTTATACCAGATAATTCTGATTTTGTATTCCTCAATGGTTCCGTTTTTGATAATGACGGTAATTTGTGGGTTAATAATTCTAGAGTAGATGATGGTCTCAAAAGATTTTCGCCTGGTGCTACACAAACCTTAAATGTTGATTTAAGTGGTATAATTTCGGATCCTTTAGGGAATCTTGGATTTTCTGATACTGTAATAGATAGAGATGGAAACCTTTTTATTGGCGGTTGGAATTCTGGAGTTATTGGTTATAATCCCGATACTGGTAACCAAATTCAGTTATCAGGAGAAGCTGAGGGATCAAATATTCCTAGTGATTATGTATTAGCATTAGAAATAGATAGAAATAATCAATTATGGATCGGTACCTTTAGAGGGATAAGAGTTTTGTTTAATCCTTCAGGAGTTTTTCAACAAAGTAATCCGCAGGCAAGTCAAATCATTATTTTGGATGATGAAGGTGTGCCTCAGGAATTATTGTTCGATGAGACTATTACGGATATAGAGGCAGACGGTTCTAATAATAAATGGGTAGCGACTGCATCTTCTGGGGTATTTTATTTTTCATCAGACGGGCAAGAAACATTAGCTCATTTTACCACAGATAATTCTCCTTTACCTACTAATAACGTTCGAGATATTTCTGTTGATGATTCTACTGGATCTGTCTTTTTTGCTACAGAAAAAGGCTTGTTAGAGTTTAAAGGTACTGCAACAGGGCCAGAAAATAATTTGGATAATGTTGTGGCTTTTCCAAATCCTGTGAGACCCGGATTTAATGGACAAGTAACTATAAGAGGATTAACTAGTAGGGCTAATGTAAAAATTACCGATATAGAAGGTAATTTAGTTCATGAGGAAATAAGCGAAGGAGGTAGTATACAATGGGACACTACTGCTTTTGGCAGGCATAAAGTGGCTTCTGGTGTGTATCTAATTTTGGTCACGGGAGAAGATCAAGGAGAAACTACTGTTTCTAAGCTATTGGTAGTTAGATAATGGTTGTAAAAACATCTGCAATAGTCATTCATTCTTTGCGATATAGTGAAAGTGATTTAATTGTTTCTTTATTCACGAAGACTAGTGGTCTAAAATCGTATCTATTAAAGGGAATTCTAAAATCTAAGCGAGGTAAAATTAGATCATCTTTGTTTCAACCTTTGACTTTATTAGAAATTGAAGCTAATCATAGAGATAAGGGAAATTTAGAGAGAATTCGAGAAGCAAGAATTCTAACTCCTTATTCTTCGCTGCATACAGATTTAATTAAAAACTCTTTAGTCTTTTTTCTCTCAGAGATACTTAAAAATACTATTCAAGAAGAAGAAGTTAATGATGAACTTTTTAATTATTTAGAGACTACTTTTCTATGGTTAGATGCTAACGATAATATTAGTAATTTTCATATTTCTTTTTTAATAAAACTTACACAATATTTGGGCTTTTATCCAGATATATCCAATATTCATTTGGATGTTTTTAATATGCAAGAAGGGTGTTTTCAGAATGATACATCAAACATTTATTGTATGGATGGAAATGTAATTTCCTTATTCAAGGAATTTTTAGGCACGACATTTGAGGCAAGTATGGATATTAAAATGTCTAGAATAGCAAGAAATGAGATTCTTGGGATGTTATTAGTATATTTTGAGCTACATTTGCACGGCTTTAAAAAACCAAAATCACTTTCGGTTTTGAACGAAATTTTTAGTTAAACAATGCGTTTATTTTTTGTTGTTGTATTCACCTTACTTTTTCTACAGGAAAGTGCTTCTCAAAGTATTACCGTGCTTAGTAGAGCAAATGGTCAGCCTATTCCTAGTGTTACAATACACAACAAATCAAAATCAAAAACAGCAATAACTGATTTTGATGGAGTAGCAGATGTTTCGGCTTTTTTGGAAAATGAAAAGTTGTATTTTGTGCATATCTCACATATTACAGCAACAGCGACGAAAGCAGAGATAATTACATCTTCGAATATGTTTTATATGGAGATCGACGAGAACCAGTTATCAGAAGTGGTTATTTCGGTTTCTAAATGGGAGCAGGATAAGAAAGATGTTACTCAAAAAATTGTTAGTATTACTTCTGATGAAATAGCTTTTTCTACTCCTCAAACATCTGCGGATTTATTACAAAATAGTGGTCAAGTATTTATACAAAAAAGTCAATTAGGTGGTGGTAGTCCAATTATACGCGGTTTTTCTACTAATAGATTATTGCTTACCGTGGATGGAGTGCGAATGAATAATGCAATTTTTAGAGGTGGAAATGTTCAAAATGTAATTTCGGTAGATCCTTTTACAATAGATCGTACAGAAGTTATTTTAGGACCTGGATCGGTCGTTTATGGTAGTGATGCTGTGGGAGGTGTTATGAATTTTTATACGGCACAACCCAAGTTTGCAATTAGTGGTAAAAATAAGTTGAGTGGTAATGCTATCATGAGATATGCTAGCGCAAGTAATGAGAAAACAGGACATGTAGACTTTAATATTGGATTAGAAAAATGGGCTTTTTTAACAAGTGTAAGCTATACGGATTTTGATGATCTAAAAATGGGAAGTCATGGACCAGACGATTATTTAAGAACTGAATTTGTAGAAACGATTAATGGGGTTGATACAGTTGTTCAGAATGATGATCCGAAGATGCAGGTTTCTACAGGATATGATCAAATTAATTTTTTGCAAAAAATACATTTCATTCCTAATGAAAGATGGGATGTCAATGCAGGATTTATTTATACAGCAACATCTGATTATCCGAGATATGACCGTTTGATTAGACGTAGCGACGATCATTTAAGGTCTGCAGAGTGGTTTTATGGACCGCAAAAATGGTTGATGGGAAACCTTCAATTAACCTACAAGTGGAAAAATACATTTTATAATAAACTAAAATTCACGGCTGCATACCAAAACTTTCAGGAGAGTAGGAATGATAGAGATTTTGGAGACGTGATTTTGTCAAGAACAAAAGAAAATGTGGATGCTTATTCTGCAAATCTTGATTTTGAAAAAATATTTAATGATAAAACAACCATGCATTATGGATTGGAGTATATTTTAAATCAAGTGTCTTCTGAAGGTTCAGAATTCAATATTTCTACGAATGAGTTGGTGGCTGCACCATCCAGATATCCAGATGGATCTACTTGGCAATCTATTGCAGCTTATGTAAGTCTAAAAAGTAAGCTAAGTGAAAAATTAAGGTTCCAAGGTGGATTGCGTTACAATAGAATTATTCTGTATTCGGAGTTTGATGATACTTTTTTTGATTTTCCATTCACCGAAGCTAATTTGGATACTGAAGCTTTTACTGGTACGGCAGGTTTTAGTTGGCTTCCAAATGATCTTTTACATTGGAAATTAAACTTTTCTACAGCTTTTAGAGCTCCTAATATTGATGATGTAGGTAAGATTTTTGATTCGGAACCTGGATCAGTAGTGGTTCCCAATCCAGATTTAGAGCCAGAGTATGCGTACAATGGAGAACTAGGATTGACTGCTAATGTTGGAAAAAATTTTAAGATTGATTTAGCAACTTATTATACCCAATTGGATAATGCTTTGGTACGAAGAGATTTTTCTCTTAATGGCGAAACAGAAATTTTGTTTGGAGGAGAGTTGAGTAATGTACAAGCTATCCAAAATGCAGCGAATGCTCAAGTTTATGGGTTTGAGGCAGGGTTTCGTTATGATTTTGCTAAAAATTTAAACCTAGCGGCAAAATATACCTTTACAGGTGGAGAAGAAGAGTTAGATGATGGATCAGTTTCGCCATCTAGACATGTAGCTCCACAATTTGGAAGTACCAATCTAACCTATGATAATCATAAATGGATGATCGATTTTTCCGCAGTTTACAACGGTCAGTTTGATTTTGAAGACTTAGCACCTTCACAACAAAATAATGCTTTTTTATATGCATTGGATGAAAATGGAAATCCTTACTCGCCATCATGGTATACGCTAAACGTTCGCTCTAGGTATCAATTTACAAAGAGCTTGCAGGCTACTTTTACTATTGAAAATATTACTGATCAACGATACAGACCTTATTCTTCTGGAATCGCTGGTGCTGGTAGAAATTTTATTGCCTCCTTAAAATATTCGTTGTAGACTAAAGCATACGTTTTGAAAGACACATTATACATTTTTGATATTGATGGAACACTTACAGATAGCGTTCCTATGTACTTGATTTCTGTTACTAAGGCTATGCAAGCTTTAGAAATTGTTGATATAGATACTGATTACAATAATTATAAACATCATACAGATAGTTATGCATTGCGTTATAATTATGAACGTAATTTTAATAACAGTGTACCTAAGGATTTACTAGATAAATTTGAAGATAACTTGATATCAGCAATGAACGATTTTGATCCTGTAAAGGAGATTAGTGGTGCAAAAGAATTGATAGATAGACTTAGAGGTGACAATATTCCGTTTTGTTTTGCAACAGGAGCGTTACCTAAACCTGCCTTACAGAAATTAAATCAATGTGATATATGGTGCGATGAGCGATTATTAGCTACTTCTAAGACACATGAGTCAAGAGAAGGATTTGTGAAAGATGCTATAGAAAGGGCAAAATCTTTTTATGATAAAACATATTTTGAAAATATCGTTTCGTTAGGGGATGGTCTATGGGATTTAAAAACGGCACAAAACTTATCTTTAGATTTTGTTGGGATAGGAGAAAAGAATAAAGGAAAACTCATAGATAACGGAGCTACTCAATGTTATCCAAATTTAGTGGAGTTTATCAAAGAGTTGTTTTAAAGTCTTATTGCGCTCTTAGTTTTTTCATTAATTCAGCGTCGAAATTTTTCTTAAGAAGGGTAATTTCTTTTACATTTTCATTTGGTATCGCTATCGAAAGAACATAATGTTTAATTTTCCATCCTTTGCTAGTTTTTTCTAATACACCACTACCTCTACAAATACCCATTTGGGTGTCTAATAATTCATCAAACCATGCTAGATTGGAGTTTGACGGAACAAAAATATTTCGTTCAAGCGTACTGAAACTCCACGCTTTCCCTTTGTCAAAATAAGGTTTTGAAAAAGCCTTAAATGAAGTTAAATCCCAATTTTCTGTAGGATCAGTACCAATAAATATAGCATCTTCTGTCATTAGTGAAAAATAGTTGTCAAAAGATGCATCGGCAGCAGCTTTATGCCATTGTTCTAATATGGTATTAATTTGCTCTTTTTCTTGGGCAAAACCACAAAAGGAAACTACAAGCAATAAATAAAGGATATTTTTTTTCATAGTATACTATTCTTCAATTTCAATAATGTCTTCTTCAGGGTTTGCAATAGAATCTCTTAGAGTGTCTCGCTCTCTTAATAGCTCTTTTTCGATATTTTCTGGAATAGCAAGAGATAATTCGTTTAACTGTATTATCAGACTATTGTATGCGGTAATTAGTCTAATATTAGCATTTATTAATTTCTGTGAATCTTGTTTTTTATTTTCGCTTAGTTGCAATAGTAAACCCGATTCTGTAGCTAAAACAGCGATACGAGAAATAATGGTATTTACTTTAAGATCTGCAGAAATATTTTCTTTAAAATTTTCAACCATTAAATTCATGCTATCAGCATATTTTCTAACATAGAAAGGATTAGATTCTTTCATGGATACAACTAAGTTTTTAAGATTTTGAAAATCTTCAAAACTTTCTAAGTCTTTAGAAGCTTCTGGAGACAATTTTAAAACATCAACCGTAGCCTTTTCTTTAGATAAACTATCTAGTTGGATAATTTCTTTTTCTTCCTGAGTAGTGTTGGAATTTTCTTTTTTGCATCCTGTACAGAATATAGTAAGAATACATAATGTAGAAAGCAATAATCTCATCGTGTAATTTTCAATAACAGACCAAAAATAAACAATATCGTTGCAACTAAAAATTAAAAGCCTTAAGTATATCTACCTAAGGCTTAAAACAATTACTAATTTATATATTACGCATAATACCAAGCGCCATTTACATAGACCACTTCTCTCCAACCATAACGAGAGCTATAGTAATACCATTTGTCATTGTATCTATATACTCTTAATCCGTATACCGTATAGTATTGACCATTTTCATAAGTTGGTTCTCCACCGCCACCATCTCCATCAGGATACATTTTATCAATTCCTTGTAAATCACTAGAGGATAATGCATTTCTTTGAACGGAATAAGTGCTACCATCTTTTTTAGTGATTGTAGGTTGCCCATTTTTAGAAAAAGAATAAGCTCCATACATCATAATAGATCCAAAATCTAAGGCATCAGTATATTCGTCACCATCATAACCCTGTTCTACATAGGTTCTGAAATTAAACTCTCTTCCGGATTGAATATTCTGAAAATTGATCGTTAGATATTGATCTCTATCTGCTCTACTTTGTTCGTGCCATAAACCTACAGCATGACCAATTTCGTGTATGGTATTTCCAGTACTACATCCGCTTGCAAGATTAATGTTTTGTCTTCCACCAACCATTCCAACATTAGAAGAACAACCACTACCAGGTCTAAAATAGATATAGTTTGGTTCGTTTGTTCTTTCAATAAATGTTAGATTCGTGTTGTTTTCCCAGCTTGCAATTGCATTAGTAACACGTGCCTTGTTCGGTAAATCACTCGCGATTGTGTAATATACCGTATTGTTCGGCCATCTTCCAGAAGTTCTTCCAACGCTTTTGCTTTCGGATGGATCTTGGCCATCTTCCAAAACAAAGTTAGTATCTTCGGAGAAGACGTGATCTTTGGGAAGAATGATATCCCCTTCAAAAATACGATCTCCATTTAGCGATTCGTAATTAATGGGAAGACCTGCATAGAATCCTTCTTCAATAGTTCCTGTCGTGCTAAAATTAGCCCTTTCTGCTCCATCAAAAAGAGGTGTTTCTGGTTCTAAATTCTCTAGATCCGAAATAGGCTCGTTCTCAGAGCATGAGAACATAGCTAATGCTGTTCCTAGCATTAGGATTGATTTGTTAATTTTCATTTGAGTTTGTGTTTTTATGTTATTAACACTTGCTCTAACCAGAAACCACATCAATTAGTATTTTTCTAATAAATAATTAACACTTAATGCGATATAAAACAGGAAACGTTAATATTTGTAACATAAGAACTAAAAATCCTACAAACAGATTGATTTTCAGTGATTTGTTTGTCGACAAGTTTAAGGGTTAGGGTTTTGTATAGTGAGATCAGAAATGATTTGCCAGGTGTTTTCTTGATTTTTTACTAGCAAAAAAGTTACTTGCATACTATTTTCAGGAGCTTCTAGTAGTGCAATAACGGTTGCAGAATGTTCTTTAATATCTAGATGTAAAATAGAGGTTTTATAAGGCGTGCCGCCAATTTTCTTTTGATTCATTAATGAAATATATCCGGCTCCTGAGATGACGGTGGTTTTATCAGAAGTAGGATATCGATTTACCACAACTCGAAAGTCGGGATGTAAAATTTCACCAAACATAACTGTGTTGCGTTGGGCTCCTGCGGTTACAAATTTTTCTACCATAGTTTTAATTTCGTTTTCCATAACCTCTTCATTAGTTTGAGATTTACAATCGGCCGTACATAAACATATAATACAAACCATAATTCGTGCTAAAGTTTTCATTAGTATCAATTTTAGAATTTTAAACGGTGTGAAACTAAGAATACGGAAACAGGATTTTTGTGACGATGATCACAAAGTGTAATTAGGACATTCTTTTACGAATTCTACTCAGAGTTTCTCTGGCAACGCCAATATAAGATGCTAAATATTGAACTGGTATTTGCTGAATAAGTTCTGGATTGTGTTCTAATAAATATTTATATCGATCTTCGGGCTTTAGCGATGTTAACATTGTTGTAAAGGTATGCTGCTCACTTAATAAATGTTCAAGTAGTTTTCTTCCTAAACGTTCAAAGGATATTGATTTGTCATAAAGTTGTAAAAGTTCAGTTCTCTTAATAAAAAAACCTTCTGTATCACTTATGGCTACAATGTTTTTGTTGGAAGTGTTTTGAGAAGCCAAGCTGGATATTTCTGTGGCAAAATCAGAAACACTAAAAAAAGAAGTGTAAATCTCTTTAGTATTAATGAGCTCGTATAGACCCAAAATGCCTTTGGTAACAAATAAAATCCCATGATTGTATTGCCCGTTTTGTAATAGAAATTCCTTTTTTGCTAATGTTTTGTATTCAGAAATTTTTAAAAATTCTTTAAACTCTTCGTCCGTGAGTTTATGAAAGTTATGAAGAGTGGTTTTGAGATGATTAATAGCATTGTCCATACTATACGTAAACTAACTTTTGTTTTGTGTAAAGCACTAAGGTATTGTTTTAAAAAAAAGAACACAACATTACTTATAAAGAATATAATTCATATTTCTGCTCAATCCATTGGTTGAAATTGATATAACCTAATATGAAATTTGGGATGGGGTTTTTCTTTAGTTCTAAAGCTAACTCCTCAAAAGCATCCTTCTTTGCTTTTTCAGAAAGTTCGACAGTTTTGCTTAAAAATTTCAATATGAGCTTTTCATAGACTTCTATGTTTTTTTGCTTTTTAATATGTTTTTTTAGTGCATCTATCAAATATCTCATCGAAAATCCATTTCCTAGTTCGTAGTGTGTTAGAAGGTTGAGCCAATAGGTATAGGTGATAAGGTCTTTTCGGTCTTTTTTTGTCTGATTGTTCAGAATGTCATTGATCCAGTGAAGGGATTTTTGAAAATCTCTTTTTTGAAAGTAGATGTTAGCAAACTGAAATCTAAAAGAAAGCCAATAATTATCTGGAATTACATTTTTGTTTTCTTCTATAAAACCATGAATATTTTCTATAACCTCTTGTGTGTTGTGAATGTCTTTTAGGTTTCTGTGAATTTCTAATTCTATATTGTACAGACGAAGTTTTTCTTTAATTAATGAAGCGGAATTTACTGTAACCTCTGATGCTTTTTGTTTTAAGAATAATATTCTAACAAATGCTTCTTTGTATAGTTTTTCAAAAACAAGATATCCTAGATAATTATTGTAGACTGAGAAATATGTAGTAAAATATTCTTTAAGCAATTCTGGCTGTTGTTCCCATTCTTTGATCAGTTTTTCTATGAGTTGTTTTGCCTTTTTTGGATTGTTAGAGGCAAGATGTTTTCGGTATAAATTAAGTGCCTTTAGCGTTTTGTTCTGTAGGTGATTTGTTTTTTTGTGAGATAAAGAGGCGTTTGTGGGGTCTGTGTTGGCTAATAAAAGATTGATATAGTTGGTTGTAGAATCTAAGCATTGTTTCTGCTCCGTGATAATATCTTTTAAGGTTTCGAAATCTTGAGGATGCAAGGCTTGATAAACTTTTCTTTTCCAATCCTTTATTTGAAAAAGCAATACGTTTTGTTGAAAGTTGATAGCTTTTTTTTCTGCTCTTTTTAATTCACTATTGCAAATAGTATATAATCCTTTGTGAAATAAAATTTCAACATTCTTGATAATGCTTATTAATTCAGCTTGTATGGAGATTTTGGCGTGATAGTTTCTAAGAGATTGTAGAACACGTTGTTTTAGATAGTTCTTTATGGTTGTTAGCTGGTTTATAAAAGCTTTGTCTGAGAATTGTACTTTGATTAATGTTTCATCATAGGTCTTTTGCGATTCTATAGCATCAAAAAGTAATAGGTATTCAGCGTCTTCTCCTCCTTTAGAACTGAGTCGAAAATAACGCTTTTCACTTTTTGTCAATGACTTAATTAAATAGAATAATTCTTCGTTTTTTTTCATTTTAGAAACCTATGTTTTTTCAAAAATAATACTTTTTTTCATGACTCTGATCATATACCTTTGAGAGAATCTTAATCAATACTTTATTTTATTATGTCAAATGCAATTAGCTGGTTTGAAATACCAAGTACCAATTTTGAAAGAGCTGTAAAATTTTACAATGAGCTTTTAGATGTAGAACTACAACCTATGGAGATGGAATTTAAAATGGCATTTTTTCCATACAAAGATGGTGGAGTAGGTGGCTGTGTTACGCATGGAAACGGAAATACACCATCACAAGAAGGTACATTTGCCTACCTTAATGGAGGAGATGATCTTTCCATTCCTTTAGCCAGAGTAGAAAAAGCTGGAGGAAAGATTTTAATGCCTAAAACTTCTATAGGAGATAATGGTTTTATGGCAATTTTTCTGGATACCGAAGGAAATAGGGTTGCATTTCATTCCATGAAATAAACTATTTAATACATTCCTAAACTATCTAGAGATTTATACTATCCAACAGAAGTTCATTAAGAAATTCAGGATGTTTATGTTACTCTAGATAGTGTTTTGCTATATTTAATAACTGATACAAAAGACAATGCAATATTTTACACAAGACTATGTAGAATTTTTTAAGGAATTAGAATTTAATAATCATAAAGAGTGGTTTCATGCCAATAAAAAGAGATATGAAGCAAGTGTGAAGAGACCTTTTGAGATTTTTGTGGGTAAAATGATTCAAGAAATTCAGAAGTATGATCCTACGTTGCAAATTGATGCTAAAGAGTGTGTGCTACGTATAAACAGGGATATTCGTTTTTCAGAAGATAAATCCCCGTATAATTTATACTACACAGCCTTTATATCTAATGGAGGACGAAAAGATAAAAGTGTTCCGGGTTTATTTTTGCGATTGTCACCTATTATGGTTGGAGTTATGGGAGGATGTTTTGGTATTACAAAGGAACAATTGTTTAATTTAAGAACTACGATTAGTAATAATCCTAAAGATTTTAGAAAATTAATTGAAGAAAAAGAGTTTGTTGAGAGATTTGGAGAAATCAAAGGACGAGCAATAAAACGAATTCCAAGAGAATGGAAAGAAGCTTACAAAATTGAACCTTTAATTGGGAACAAACAATTTTATTTTGTTGGAGAAGAACCACCTTCATTAATCACCAATGAATCTCTGATTGATAAATTAATGGAGTATTGGAAGATAATGCGTCCTATAAATGAGTATTTAACCAAAGCAATTCAATAATGGCGTATAGTGAGTTCCTTTCGGATCGGATTCATCAGATTTTTAAAGACAAAAGAACAAATTTCTATACCAAAAGAATGATGGGAGGTCTTTGTTTTATGGTAGATGACAAAATGTGTTGTGGAATCCATTATGATAAAAAGAAGGAAACCGATTTATTAATGGCAAGAATAGGAGAAGAAGCCTATGCTATTGCTATCAATAGAACTGGGTGTTATCCAATGGATTTTACAGGAAGACCAATGAAAGGATATGTTTTTGTAACTCCAGAAGGTTTTGATATGGATGAAGATCTTGAATATTGGATACAATTATGTCTAGATTTTAATCCTTTAGCCAAAAGTAGTAAGAAGAAGAAATAGGCATGAAAATTTCTAAAATGCTATTTTAAAATAGATAGTCTTTGTAATTGTTAAAGTTCGATAGCGACCTATTGCATATGTCTAAAACAATCTTTATTAAAACAAACGTATTTATTGCAATGCAGTATCTTTTTGCTAGGAAAAAACAGAGTTTTTTGGCAATGATTGGTGTGTTGTTAGGAGTAACTACTTTCATAGTGATGATTAACTTTATGACTGGAGTGAATGATTTTTTAGATGATGCTGTTTTTAATGGAAGTCCTGATATAATTATTAGTAAGGATGTAGAAAAACCGAACGCTAATTCGATATTAAGTCAAGGAAGCTTTTTAGACAACTATGATAAAATCGACTCTTTTTTAAAGGATAAGAATAATGTGCAAGGTTTTGCGCATCAAATAATCTCTCCAGCAATTTTAATAAGTGATGCTAAGCAACTTCCTGGCAGTATTAATGGAGTTTTTCCGACTCAGGAAGATACCATGGTTGATCTCGAAAGAAGATTGGTAGAAGGAAAAGGGTTTCAGAGTTTATCTGCAAAAAACACCATCCTTATCGGTATAAGCTTGGCAAAAAGATTGCAAGTTTCTGTTGGGGATTCTATTAAAATGATTCTTCCTAATGGTAGAAATCAACAATTAGAAGTTTCAGGAATTTTTAGTTTTGGGATTACCACAATTGATAACGTACGAACTTATACCTCTTCAGAAACATTACAACATTTATTAGGTCAGAAGAATCATATCACTAATATTCACATTAAATTAAAAGATAGAGATGATGTGAGTATTAAAGATGATCTTGTTCAAAAATTCCAAGGGATAACTACAGAAGATTGGAAGGACAGTAATAAAACTATTGTCATTGGTAATAAAGTAAGAGACATTCTAACATGGTCAGTTTCTTTTGCATTGCTTTTGGTTGCAGGATTTGGAATTTATAATATTCTAAATATCACCGTAATTCAGAAAAGAAAGGATATTGCCGTTTTGAAAACCGTTGGATATTCTAGTGAAGATATTGTATTTATCTTTTTGGTACAATCTATTATTATTGGGGTGTTTGGAGCATTTTTAGGCGTCTTATTTGGATATGGTATTAGTTATTTAATATCTACAACACCCTTGGATACTTCGGATTTTATTATAGTAGAGACGTATCCTATTAACTTTAAGGTTTTTTACTACGTTTTGGGATTTTTCTTTGGTGTTTTGACAACTGCTTTCGCGGGGTATTTTCCATCTAAAAAAGCTAGTAAAGTGGATCCGGTAACGATTATAAGAGGGATATGATTTTAAAAGCTAAACAGATCAATAAATATTTTACAGAACCAGAAAAGCATCAGGTTTTACATGATGTTTCTTTATCAATTTTTGAAGGGGAGTTAGTATCTGTATTTGGTGAGTCTGGAAGCGGTAAATCTACCTTATTATACATTTTGTCTACGTTAGATACTGATTTTGATGGTGATCTAACAATATATGATCACAAAATTAAAAGGTTAACTGCTTCGCAATTAACTGATTTTAGAAATAAACATATCGGTTTTGTATATCAATTTCATTATTTGCTTCCGGAGTTTAATGTCCTTCAGAATGTAATGTTGCCTGCCATGAAACTTTCCTTAAAAAGTAAAAAGGAGATAGAACATGATGCTATGAGTTTATTAGCAGAAGTGGGTATGAAATCCTTTGCTAAACGCCCTGCATATCAACTTTCTGGTGGGCAACAACAGCGAGTAGCTATTGCAAGAGCCTTAATAAACAATCCTTCATTAATTGTTGCAGATGAACCTACTGGAAATTTAGACCAAAAAAACTCAGAATTAATATTCGATTTGCTTAAAGAAATTACAGGATCTAAAAATAAAGCTGTAGTAATTGCCACCCATAATTCTAAAATTTATCATAATTCCGATAGAAGTATTGAAATGATTGATGGAGTTATACGACTATGATTGTATAAAAACTTAAAAATCAATAAAATGGAAACTTCTTTTAATAAAAGTATTGTGATTTTCGATGGTGAATGCAATTTATGTAATGGTGTAGTAGGCTGGTTGATGAAATTTGCTCCGAAAGATCTTTTCCATTTTACTCCTTTTCAATCTCCACTGGGGCAGGAATTATTAAAAGAGCATGGATATCCAACTGAAAGGTTAGATACGGTGATTTTGATCGATGAAAATGGAGCACATACACACTCTGATGGTTTTATTAAGATAGTCTCTAAAATTCCAAAGTGGAAACGAGTAGCAGCCCTGTTAGCCTTTGTTCCTCGAATGATACGCGATGGAATTTATAAATTAGCTTCTCGCAACAGAGTAAAGTGGTTTGGACAGTCTACCAGTTGCACAATTAATTTTAGATAATTTTTTACTTCACTTCGCTATTGAAGGTCAATTAAAAAGAATTGCTACATTTGGATGATCACACAATACAATTCTGAATGAGCTTTTTTGTTAATAGGTATACGCGAATATGTATATTTTATTGGATGTTGTTGTCTGCTTTTTGGACTTTTGAGCTAAGTGCACAGAAGGAAGAAGTTATAGGAGTAGATACAATCCAAAACAAAAGTATTGATCAACTAGTAGACTTGATTAAAAATTCTAGAAGGGAAAAAGCTGCAGTTTATGAAAATATACTAAAAAGCAAAAACCTGTCGGGTAACGATCTTTCTGAGATTTATATAGATATTGGATACAGCTTTTATAAAAGAGAAGAGTCTGAAATAAGTATTTCATATTTTCAAAAAGCTATTGATATAGCGAAACGAAATTCGGATAATGAAACCCTTGCTAATGCATACTTAAAATTAGGAAATTCTTATTTGCAAGATTGGCAAAATCAAAAAGCCTTAGATACCTACCATCAAGTTTTACAAATGGCACAGGAACGAGGGAATCTTAAAAAAGAAATTGTTGCCAAATCCAATATTGTAATTGTGCTCAGAAGAATGAATCAGTTAGATAAAGCACTGGAAGACTGCAGAGGTTTATTGAGTTTTATAGATAAGACATCATATAAGAATAAGAAAAATCATGTAAATGTATTGACGATTATAAGTGAAGTGTATTTAGATCTAGGACAGTTTGATTCTGTTCTAAAATACGCGGATATAGGTATTGCTATTAGTACTCCTTTAAATTATGAAATCGGGATAGCAGATTTATATACCAAAAAAGGAATTGTTTTCTTTAAAAGGAAAGACTATGATCAAGCTTTGAGCTTTTTATATAAAGCGGAAAAAATCTTAAACAAATTAAAAGTTAATGATAGATCCAACCAGAGAATTAATGTGAATTATTTTTTGGCGAGTTATTTCTATGACATGCAATCATATGAAAAAGCAGTTGACTATCTATTAAAAACGATCAATGCCTTAAAGGAAAATGACCTAAGAAAGAATAGAGTGATAGATGCACATATGCTTCTCGCTAAAAGCTACAAGGAAATTGGAAATACAGATGCCTCAATAGTATGGTTTTCGAAACATCAGGAATTACAGGATCAATTTCAGAAAGATAAAGATAAAACAGTTCATAAAATCTATGATCAGAGTACACAGCAACTGGATAACAAAATTAGAAAGCTAGAAAGTAAACAGGAAAAAGAACAAAAGCTTAAGAGTTATATTTTATGGGCTTTAGTCATTGTGGCATTATCCCTTGTTTTTATACTAATTACTTATTTTAGAAAGCAAAAAGCAAATAAGAAGGTTTTTAATAAACTGATTCAAAAAATTTCTGATCTTGAATCAAAAGAAGCTCAAGAAAATATAGAAACTAGAGAGTCTACTAAAGAAATTTATATTGATGATGACAAAATTAATGCAGTGCTAAAGGGATTAGAGAAACTAGAAAAGCAAGAGTATTTTTTAAGTGTCGATTGCAATTTAAGATCCATTGCGAAAAAGGTGAAAACCAATGCTACCTACCTTTCCAGAATTATAAATAACTATAAAGGAAAAAGTTTTAATGATTATATCAATGACTTAAGAATTGATTATGTATTAAAACGATTAAAAAACGACAACAAGTTCAGGTCATTTTCTATTAGTTCGATTGCTAGCGAGATTGGATATAAAAGCGATAATTCTTTTACCAAACATTTTAAAGCCAAAACAGGGTTAAATCCTTCTTATTATATCAAGAATATTGAGAAGTTACCTGTAAAACTATAAAACTTCAAAAATGTCAATAGAAGAATGCCGCATTTTGTTTAAAATGAGGTTTGTCAATTATGATTTAAGGCTTGTAAAAAGTATATTTCATTATATTAACTCTATAGATCTTATTAGTTTTTAACGGTTTTTAGGATCTTTTAAATATTACATAATGAAAAAGCAATTAAAGAAAAGTGTAAGTCTCAAAAAGCTTACCGTTGCCAGAATTAATGATTATGGTATGACAAAAATTAAAGGAGGCGATTGTTTAGCTACTGATCATTGTAATTCGCATATGGAATGTGAATCCACTCAACATCGGTATTAGATCAACTACAAAAAAAATAATTAGAAAAAGCTTCATCAGTAAATGAGGCTTTTTTTATGCCTTATTTTATCCAAAATGCGGAAATTATACTTTTTTACTGCGTTTCACTGTGCTAATTTGGTAGAAGAACAAAATGAGAAATTGTTAACAATTCATTTTAGCAAGGGGTAACCGAAAACCTTAGAAAAAGAGTAGGTGTCTTAATTAAAATTACATTCATGAAAAAATCATTGAAAAAGCTGGAGCTTAAAAAACAAACAATTAGTGACTTAAATCTTAATAAAATCAAAGGAGGTATCAATCCAACACATTGTTGTCCTACGTTAGACGCTTTTAACAGCTGTCCTCCTCCAGGAAGATATTGTTTCTAATAAAATTATGACAAGTACTATATTTTTTAAAATGATTTCATAGTACCTGTCATAATACAAGTTTTTTTAATATTTTGAACGCTGAAACTGCCTTACTTTTAGGCAGTTTTTTTATAGTATGTTTTAAAGAGAAAAATGAATACAGAATCTATTTTATTAGATAAGCTAGAAAAGATTAGTGCTATCCTTTCAGAAAATTATACAGATAATCAACACGTAGGTGTTTTATCCGGAATATCAGGAATTGCATTGTTTCAGTTTTATTATGCAAAATTTACTGAGAATGATGCTCATGCTGATGTTGGAGTGGATATGATATCAACAGTGATCGAAAAAATAAATCAAGGCTATAGTTTTCCTACTTTTTGTACTGGTATAGCGGGAGCAGGTTGGACTATTGAGTTGTTGGACGATGAAGGTTTTATTGATGTGGATTGTGATGAGTTATTGGCAGATTTAGATGAATACCTAACTAGTGCAATCATTCAAATGGGAGAAAAAGATAAATTTTATGATTTCTTACATGGAACTATCGGAATTGGTTTTTATTTCTTCAAAAGATATCAAAATACAAAGTCTAAAACTTTGAAGGATGCTTATAAAGCAAAACTTTTAGAACTTATTGCCTCCCTAAAAAGAACTGCAATTGAAGAAGATAGTATGTTAAGATGGGAAACCTCTTTTAGTAATAATACTAGAGTAATTGGAGCCAATCTTAGTTTGTCTCATGGTATGGCAAGCATTGTTAATTTTTTATCACGTTTGTTAGGCTACGATGATTTTAGGGATGAGGTTAGACCTCTTTTAGAGAAAGCTACTCAGTTTATCCTAAGTTATGAAAATACAGATTCTTCTTGTTCTTCGTCTTTTCCAAGTTGGATTTATGAAGGCATGGAAAAGAATGGCCAAGAACGTTTAGCTTGGTGTTATGGTGATTTAGGGATTGGACTTACTTTATTTAGGGTTGGAAGAGCATTAAAAAATGATATGATAACCGAAAAAGGTATGAAAACAGTAGAACATTCTTGTAAACGAAGAGATCTGGAAGAAGCCAAAGTAAAAGACAATGGTTTGTGTCATGGTACTTTTGGTATGGTACAGATTTACAATTATATGTACAAGGAAACAAAAAAGGAGATTTTTAGGGAAACCGCAAATTTTTGGATGGAGCAAGGGATCGATATGGCCGTACACGAAGATGGGTACGTAGGATATAAGCAATGGTTTGGAGGAGAAGATCAAGGCTGGAGAAAGGAAATCAATTTATTAGAAGGTATCGCTGGGATTGGGTTAAGTATTATCTCTTATTTGGCGCCATTTGATACGAAATGGGATGAATGTTTATTAATCAGTTAATTTGAAGTATAAAGTAATATGAGCTATAAAAATTTTCCAAAATATGTTTTGCGAGCTCCTCTTTTTTCTTTTTCCTTTTTTAAAGAATTAACTGGGGATAATGAACTGAAAGAAGAAAAGCTAAAAAAGATATGTTCGGATCAGATTATTAAAGAGGCAATTTTTTTAGCTTCACCCTCCTTATATCAGGAATTTGAAAAGTGGTTAGCAGGGAATCTTACCGAAAAAGCGACGTCGGAGCGTATGATGTATTCTGTACTGAAGTATTTAAGTAGAATGTCTTCAAGATGTACGCCCTTTGGTATTTTTGCTGGAACTTCGGTAGGAAGCTTTTCGGAAATTGCAAACATTACACTTTCAGATAAATCAAAAAACAATCGTCATACACGATTGGATATGAATTATTTGGTAGCACTGTCCCAAGATATTGTAAAGGACGAAAAAATTAAAGAACAATTACTCTTCTATCCCAATACTAGTATCTACAAAGCCGGCAAACAATTAAGATATGTAGAATACTCTTATGTTAAAAGTAGAAGGGTTCATCATATTGTAGCAGTAGAAGATTCTGAATACTTACAAATAATATTAAGACAAGCGCGAAAAGGGGCTTTATTAAGAGATTTAGCGGCATTACTGGTAGATGATGATATTACATTAGAAGATGCATCAGGGTTTCTTGATCAATTAGTAGACAGTCAATTACTGATTAGCGAATTAGAACCTTCAGTATCTGGACCAGAATTTTTGGATCAGATAATGCCAGTTTTAAAAAGACTTTCAGGAACTGAGCATATTATTTCCGAATTAGAAAATGTTCAGTCTACTCTAGATCGAATTGATCAAAATATAGGTAACAATGCATATGAGTATATAAAACTAAGTGAATCTCTTAAGAAATTAGGGACAGAATTCGAATTAAAATATATGTTTCAGACAGATATGAGCTTATCTGTGGAATCGAATACCCTCAGTTATGATACCATAAAAAAAATAAGAAAGGGGCTTTCTATTATTAATAAAATAACCTTACCACCAAAAGAAACTTTTATTTCTAGATTTAGGACAGCCTTTTATGAGCGATATGAGAGTAGAGAAGTTTCCTTGTCTAATGCTCTGGATGTAGAACTTGGTATAGGTTTTTTACAAGATAAGGATTCGGGCGATGTAAGTCAGATTATAGATGATCTTATGCTGCCGTATAATTCAGAGAAAGTAGCTGTCAGAGATGTAAAATGGTCAGCTATTAATGCGGTACTTCAGAAGAAATTGGTAAAAAGTATCAAGGAAGAGGAGCATGTATTAGTAGTTACAGATGATGACTTTAAAGGATTAGAAGAGAATTGGGAAGATCTTCCTGATACTGTTTCCGCAATGGTGGAAGTGGTAAAAGTCAAATCAGAGGAGAAAATAATAATGTCTAGTTGTGGAGGTTCGAGTGCAGCCAATTTATTAGGTAGATTTTGCCATGGAGATAAGGAGTTAAATACATATACACAGGAGATAATTGATCTAGAAACCAAATTGAATCCAGATAAAATTCTTGCAGAGATTGTTCATTTGCCAGAATCAAGAGTAGGTAATATTTTAATGAGACCAAATTTTAGAAAATATGAAATCCCCTATTTGGCAAAATCTGTTCTAAAAGATGAAGATCAATTATTATTAGATGATCTAATGATCTCAGCAACTCCAAGAGGCAAAGTGAAACTTAGGTCTAAAAAATTTGATAAAGAAGTGATACCACATCTTAGAAATGCTCACAATTATTAGAGTTATGCTCTGACGATCTATCAGTTTTTAACAAATATGCAAACTCAAAATGTAAGAGGCGGAATTGGATTTGATTGGGGACCTTTTGCCGATGAATACGATTTTTTGCCTAGGGTAGAGTATAAAGATGTTATACTCTCTAGTGCAATATGGAATATATCCTCTAAAGATATTAAAGAGCTTTTGGGGGTATTAAAAGATGAAGAAAAATTCTTTGAAGAATTAAACAAATTTATTGATGCCAAGAAACTACCTCGTTTTGTGCTGCTCGCTGATGGAGACAATGAGTTGCTGGTGAATACTAGGAACACAACGTCAATAAAAATGTTATTGAATACTGTAAAGAAAAGAGGAAGATTTAAATTAAAAGAGTTTTTGCATACCGAAGATAGTATTGTAAAGAGTGGTGATAAAGCATTTACAAACCAAATTGTAGTGTCTTTTTACAACGAAAAGAAACTAAAAAATATACAGAATTAATGGAAGGAGTACAAAGAGCTTTTATTATAGGTAGTGAATGGTTATACTATAAAATCTATACTGGTCCTAAAACTTCAGACCTTATTCTAACTGAAATTATAAAACCTATAGCGAGTCAACTTTTAGAACAAGATGTTATTGATAAGTGGTTCTTCATTCGGTATAACGACCCTAAACATCATATTAGAGTTAGATTTCACTACAATGAACCAGAAAATGTAGCAGCTGTCATTAACGCATTGTATGCAGGATTAAAAGAGTTTTCTGATGAAGATTTAATATGGAAAATACAGTTGGATACGTATCAAAGGGAGATTGAACGTTACGGTGTTGATACAATGGTAGCTTCAGAAGAATTATTTTTTCTGGATAGCAAGATGATCGTAGATTTTCTCGATTTGATTGATGGAGATGAAGGGGAAGAGTTAAGATGGTTGTTTGGGATAAGAGCAATCGATCAGTTGCTTGCGGATTTTGGATATGATGAAGACCAGAAATTGGTTTTAATGGAGCGATTAAAAACTGGTTTTGGAGCAGAGTTTGGGATGAATAAAAATCTCAAAAAGCAAATGGATAAGAAGTTTAGAAATGAGCAAGAAAAGATTAAAAATTTTCTTAGACTTAGCAAAGAAGCAACTCCTGAATATATACCAATTCTTGATCTGCTTGAAGAAAAAACTAATAAGAGTAAAGCCTTAGTTGAAAGTATAAAATCTAAGGTGGATACTTCAATATTAGATGATAGAATGAGTAGTTATATTCATATGTTTATGAACAGGTTGTTTAGATCTAAAAATCGTTTGCATGAGATGGTTCTTTATGATTTGCTATATAGAAATTATAAAATTGCCTGGGGAATCCGAAAATTTAAAAACAAAAAACAACCTAATTAAATCATTATCAATACGTCTTTGTTTCAAAAATTTTAAATTGAATTAGGTAGAGGTATTTTAAAGTTATCTCCTTTTCAATTTAATTTCTGCATCATACCACTTTCAAAACAGAACTTTATTCTTTGATAATTTTTTTAGTAATTGTTGATGTTTCAGAAAATATTTTCATTAAATATAAACCCGAATGAAATGTAGAAATGTCAATACTATTAGAAGTGTTATGACTATCTAATGTTTCAGAAAATATTAGTTTACCGTGAATATCGTAAAATTCAACACTTTCTAATTTAAGATTTAACTCACCAGATATATTAATTGTGTTTTTTGATGGTATTGGATAAATGGCAAGCCTTTCCAAAGGATTTTCATCATTAACACTTAAGGTATTGTCAAAATTAATCATAAATTCAGTTAATACGGTATTTTCATTCCCATACAGATCGGTAAAGCTGCCAGGATTAATATAAACGGTTACTGTTCCCGTAGTGATAGCAGTAACAGTTGCCTGATAGGAGAGACCTCCTCCAGAAAAATTACTTATTGTTCCATTATCAACAATAATATCATTCAAACTAAAATTATTAATATCCTCATCGAAATTAATTGTGATTTCAAAAGAAGAGTTAGCCGTAGGATTGCTTTCGGCAGAGGTAATACTTGCGATTGGAGGTGTATCATCTATGACTAATATATTTATATTGGATGAATTAGCACAAATGTTGGCAACGGTATATGTAATTGTATATGTATTCGGTACTGAATTGGTTAGGTTGATTTCTCCCGTAGTACCATCTATATCTAATCCAGTTGGTATTGAGTTGAAAACACCACCTGTGATCCCTGTAATAATAGGAACAGCGTTTGGAGCTGTGGTTGAAAATGAGGATTCAGTGTATGAAAATGATGCGTCATCTAAATCGTTAATAGTAATATTAAAATCAAATGAGTTAGGACAAGTTCCAGTTGTGGTATAGGTTACTACATAATCACCCGGATCACTGTTAGTAATATCAATAACTCCTGAATCAGGATCAATATCCAATCCAGTTGTACTAGAGAATATCCCTCCTGTTAGTCCTGTAACAGTAGGTGTTGCCTCAGATTGATCTTTACAGTATAAGGATTGATCATAGCTAAAGCTAGGATCATCAAGTTCAGTTATATTTACGTTTACTTGACTGGAGTTTGGACAAGTTCCAGTTGTAGTATAGGTTACTACATAATCACCCGGATCACTATTTGTGATATCAATAACTCCTGAATCAGGATCAATATCTAATCCAGTTGTACTAGCGAATACTCCACCCGTTAGTCCTGTAATAACAGGTGTTGCCTCAGATTGATCTTTACAATATAATGATTGATCATAGCTAAAGCTAGCATCATCAAGATCTGTTATATTTACGTTTACTTGACTGGAGTTTGGACAAGTTCCAGTTGTGGTATAGGTTACTATATAATCACCCGGATCACTATTTGTGATATCAATAACTCCTGAATCAGGATCAATATCCAATCCAGTTGTACTAGAGAATATCCCTCCTGTTAGTCCTGTAATAGCAGGTGTTGCCTCAGATTGATCTTTACAATATAATGATTGGTCATAGCTAAAGCTAGCATCATCAAGATCTGTTATATTTACGTTTACTTGACTGGAGTTAGGACAAGTTCCAGTTGTGGTATAGGTTACTACGTAATCACCCGGATCACTATTAGTAATATCAATAACCCCAGAAGCAGGATCAATATCTAATCCAGTTGTACTAGCGAATACTCCACCAGTTAATCCTGTAATAGCAGGTGTTGCCTCAGATTGATCTTTACAATACAAGGATTGGTCATAGCTAAAGCTAGGATCATCAAGTTCAGTTATATTTACGTTTACTTGACTGGAGTTTGGACAAGTTCCAGTTGTGGTATAGGTTACTACATAATCACCCGGATCACTATTTGTGATATCAATAACTCCTGAATCAGGATCAATATCCAATCCAGTTGTACTAGAGAACACTCCACCAGTTAGTCCTGTAACAGTAGGTGTTGCCTCAGATTGGTCTTTACAATATAAGGATTGATCATAGCTAAAGCTAGCATCATCAAGTTCAGTTATATTTATGTTTACTTGACTGGAGTTAGGACAAGTGCCTGTTGTGGTATAGGTTACTACATAATCACCCGGATCACTGTTAGTAATATCTATGATTCCTGAATCAGGATCAATATCCAATCCAGTTGTACTAGAGAATATCCCTCCTGTTAATCCTGTAATAGCAGGTGTTGCCTCAGATTGGTCTTTACAATATAAGGATTGATCATAGCTAAAGCTAGGATCATCAAGTTCAGTTATATTTACGTTTACTTGACTGGAGTTAGGACAAGTTCCAGTTGTGGTATAGGTTACTACATAATCCCCAGGATCACTGTTAGTAATATCAATAACTCCTGAATCAGGATCAATATCTAATCCAGTTGTACTAGCGAATACTCCACCCGTTAGTCCTGTAATAACAGGTGTTGCCTCAGATTGATCTTTACAATATAATGATTGATCATAGCTAAAGCTAGCATCATCAAGATCTGTTATATTTACGTTTACTTGACTGGAGTTAGGACAAGTTCCAGTTGTGGTATAGGTTACTATATAATCACCGGGATCACTATTTGTGATATCAATAACTCCTGAATCAGGATCAATATCCAATCCAGTTGTACTAGAGAATATCCCTCCTGTTAGTCCTGTAATAGCAGGTGTTGCCTCAGATTGGTCTTTACAATATAAGGATTGATCATAGCTAAAGCTAGGATCATCAAGTTCAGTTATATTTACGTTTACTTGACTGGAGTTAGGACAAGTTCCAGTTGTGGTATAGGTTACTACATAATCACCCGGATCACTGTTAGTAATATCTATGATTCCTGAATCAGGATCAATATCCAATCCAGTTGTACTAGAGAACACTCCACCTGTTAGTCCTGTAATAGCAGGTGTTGCCCCAGATTGGTCTTTACAATATAAGGATTGATCATAGCTAAAGCTAGCATCATCAAGTTCAGTTATATTTACGTTTACTTGACTGGAGTTAGGACAAGTTCCAGTTGTGGTATAGGTTACTACATAATCACCCGGATCACTATTTGTGATATCAATAACTCCTGAATCAGGATCAATATCCAATCCAGTTGTACTAGAGAACACTCCACCTGTTAGTCCTGTAATATCAGGTGTTGCCTCGGATTGATCTTTACAATATAATGATTGGTCATAGCTAAAGCTAGGATCATCAAGATCTGTTATATTTATGTTTACTTGACTGGAGTTAGGACAATTTCCAGTTGTGGTATAGGTTACTATATAATCACCGGGATCACTATTTGTGATATCAATAACTCCTGAATCAGGATCAATATCCAATCCAGTTGTACTAGAGAATACTCCACCTGTTAGTCCTGTAATATCAGGTGTTGTTTCGGATTGATCTTTACAATATAATGATTGGTCATAGCTAAAGCTAGCATCATCAAGATCTGTTATATTTACGTTTACTTGACTGGAGTTAGGACAAGTTCCAGTTGTGGTATAGGTTACTATATAATCACCCGGATCACTATTTGTGATATCAATAATTCCTGAATCAGGATCAATATCCAATCCAGTTGTACTAGAGAATACTCCACCTGTTAGTCCTGTAATATCAGGTGTTGTTTCGGATTGATCTTTACAATATAATGATTGGTCATAGCTAAAGCTAGCATCATCCAGAGGATTCACATTTATTGTGATGGTTAAGCAATTAGCTGTTGTTTCATCGATACAGCTAATGCCACCATCTTCTGCTCTTATGTAATAGGTGGTACTGGGTGCTGTTGGAATTACTTCAAATGTTGAAGTATTTGTTTTGGTAGTTCCCAATAAATTTCCTCCACAGGAATCAGTGTAAATAGACCAGGTAGAAGCAATGTTTAAGTCACCAGTTATAGTAATAGTAGTTGTTTCTCCTTCACATACTTCAGTAGCTGCAGAAATATTTGGTGTACTTGGGGCTATACATACAGGAATTTGTTTAAACCATGCAAATCTTGCTACATTGAAACTACCTAAAATAGCATCTTTTAAACCATCTCCATCCACATCTCCAAAGTCTATAGTAGGAAAACTTCCTATTTCACCACGAGTTAATTCTCCATTGAAAGTACTTTGTACGGAGGCAAAGTTTGGAGCGGTAGGTGTTCCAGTATTTTCTAACCATCTAACAAAACCTGTATCAATCATAAAAAACATATCAAGATCCCCATCTTTATCAAAATCTTCGAATACAGGTATTGGAACATCCATATTATTAAACGCACTTTCGTCATCCCATGGACTATCCGCTTCGGATTGGCGTTCGAAGATAGGATTGTTTATGGTTCCGATATTTTTAAAATAAGTTAGTTTGTCGCTACCAAGTGCCACAAGATCTAAATCTAAATCATTATCAAGATCTACAAAACCTAAACCTGGAAATTCAGCTATCTCTTGATCATGGAGCCCTGGCAATCCATCGGGTATATATTCAAATACCGGAGTTTCTGGAGTTCCTATATTTCTGTAAAAAAGAACATCGTTATCTCTATCTCGTTCATAATCATAATCAGTACCAATAAACAAGTCTAGATCTCCGTCGTCATCAATATCTGCAAGTTGCGGTCTGTTTTGATTTCTTACTGTAAGTGTTCTTTCTATCCAAATAGTATCTAAAGTAGGAATGGATGCTGATACCCAATTAGGGGTTGTAATTGTACCATTGTTTTCAAAATAATGTACAGTTCCTCCTTGACTACCAGAAATGAAATCTAAATCACCGTCATTATCCAAGTCACCCAATATAGCAGATCGTAGACGACCTCTGGTAATGGAAGTATTAGGTATTGTTGCTACATCTAGTCCAGCTGGCACGGGTCCTGGTCCAGTCGATGTTCCATCAGGGTTATTGAGAAGACTTCCTCCTCTAAATTCCCAACTTATATAATCTGCTTGGGAGAATAGTAATTGATTCCCCAATAAAAGAAGTAGATAAATAGAAATTAATTTTTTTATCATTTTATTCCAGATATAGCTGATTAGTTCTGTAAACAGAATTTAACCATAAAAGCTTTTTATACAATTTTTAAACAGTACTATTTTTACAAGTAACAATTATGTGCTATAAAGTTCATAATTGAGAATTGTTCTTATCTCATTATCTTGATTTAAAATAGTATTATAATTATCTAGAGGAGGGGATGTTAGATAATTTTTTCCTTTCTTACTTTTTGGCAAAACTAGTAATTAAGTTTTTCTCTGGCAACATAAAGTAATATTAATGACTTATATTAGAGTAATGTAGAATAGGGATTGAATTTTAATTAAATATTCTGATAAAAGCCTAATGATGAAGAAGATCATCAAACTAATACCGGTTCTTTGTATCACAATATTGAACCTACAGTGTTGCAAAAAAGAATTAGATCCCGAAAAGATTGTGTTAAAATCAATTGAAGCACATGGAGGTATTGATAAGTGGAAGTCTGCAAAAGAACTTTCTTATGTAAAAACAACTATTTTATATGATAGCCTGGGAAGTGTTGAGCAAAAAACTATTCAAACTCATAAGAATATATTTGGTGCTAAACTTACTGCCGAAATGAAATGGATAGAAGATAGTATTAGTAAAATCATATTGCTTAAAAACGATAACATTTCGATCTATTTTAATGGCGTTGAACAAAAAGAACTAAAACTTAAAGAAAAATACCGTAGTGCCATAACTGGAGCGAATTACGTGATTTGGCAGCCTTTTAAATTATTAGACGAAGGATTGCATCTATCTTATGAAGGAGCAGATGTGGTAGATAATAAAAATGTATATACTGTGAAGGTAATTTATTTTAAAGAAGATGGTTCTCCTGACAACATATGGTGGTATTATTTTGATCAGAGAACCTATAAACTTTTAAGTACTATGGTACACCATGGTGATACCTATAGTTATATAGAAAACACCAAATATGAAACTGTAACAGGGTTATCCTTGAATAAGGAACGAAAAAGTTATAGAGTAGATAGCTTAAGAAATAAAAAGTTCTTAAGAGCCGATTATTTTTATGAAATTTTAGAATTCAATTGATTTTCTTTTTAAACTCAATAGTTTATTATGATAAACAATATCTTCCAGGTTCTGGCATGGCTGCTGTCGGTGGTATGTATATAAAGTTTTCACATTGTCCTGCACTGTAATCTGTACCTCCATTTACTTTCGATAACTCTTGCCGTGTTAATTTTCTAAATTTTTTCAATGTCCTCATTTTACTATGTTTTGGTTCTTTAATAAAGTTAATAAATTTTAGAATAGAGAGAAAAAAGAGTTTGTAAAAGATGAAAACCTATTTAAAAACAAAAAAGTCTATTAGTATTTTCCAAGTTGTAGTTTTGTTTGTTATTTTCTAATTAAAATTTATTAATGAGTTCTAAATATTAAAAAGAAGATGTTGAAAGTAATTTCTAATCAATAGTCTTTCTTTCTTCTAGATATCGGTGTATTTGACTAATAGCCATAGAACCTTCTCCAACAGCTGAAGCAACTCTTTTTACGGAACCCTTTCGAACATCACCGACCGCAAAAAAACCTGGTACACTTGTTTCCAAGGATTGTGGTTTTCTTTGTTCAAAAATCGCACACTTAGTCAAAGCGTTTTCAGTAACATCTGATCCCGTATAAATAAAACCTTTTGAATCGGTTGCAATTACTTCTCCAAGCCATTCCGTGCAAGGTTTTGCTCCTATAAAAGTAAAAAGATTAGAAATGGATATAGTTTCCTTTTTACCATTAGTTTGCAGCGTAACGGATTCTAAATGATGTGTTCCATATAAGTCAACTACATTGGTTTCCTTATGCAGTATGATATTAGGCTCTGTAATTATTCTTTGTACTAAATAGTCGCTCATTTTCGCTCCAATATTAGTGCCGCGAATTATGATATGAACTTCCTTTGCATGTTCAGCTAGAAAAAGAGCAGCTTGTCCAGCAGAATTACCTCCACCAACAACACCTACTATTTCATTTTTGCAAGAAGAGGCGTTCATCACTGTTGCAGAATAGAAAACTCCGCTGCCTTCAAACTTTTCAATAGTCTCTATAGGTAATTGTCGGTATTGTGCTCCTGTGGCTGCTATTACTGCTTTAGCTTTTATCGTCTTTCCATTGGTAGCACAAATAGTAAAGTAATTTTGATTGTATTCTAATGTCTTAGCTCGATGTGGAATAGAAATATTACATCCAAATTTTTGAGCCTGAATATAAGCCTTATTGGCTAGATCATTTCCTGAGATGCCTGTTGGAAATCCTAGATAATTTTCAATTTTTGAACTTTTTCCGGCTTGTCCTCCTGGTGCATTACTGTCTATAGTTACTACGCTTAATCCTTCAGAAGCAGCATATACACTTGCGGCTAGTCCAGATGGGCCTGCTCCAACGATTAAGACATCATAAAGCTCGTCTCCAAAGTCCATTAAAACACCTGCTTGCTTGGCAAGTTCTGGAATACTTGGTTTTCTGCAAATCTCTCCGGCAGGGTTTAATAGTATTGGTAATTCATTTTCTTTAACACCAAAGCTTTCTAATAACTGCTGCGCTTCTTCAGAAGTATCTATATTTAAAAAAGTATGCCAGATGTGGTTTTTTTCCATAAAATCACGAAGTGCATATGTTTCTTTAGAAGATAACGAACCAATTAATTTTATCCCTCCTTCGAATTCGTGTAACATTGTTTCCTGCCTTTGAACAAAAGCACTTAAAAGAATATCGCTAATATCGCTATGAGTTGAGATTACGTTACGAAGTTTATCGGCTTTTACACGTAATAAGGTAGAACCTTTTGAAGCATATCCATTGAATTGTGCTTTTCTATCAGACAGCATGCTATTATCTCCAGTAAATTCATTAATACTGTGAGTAACTATGATCTTTTCTGCTCCGCTTTCATCCTTTATATATACCTCTCCCTTAATAACAATGAAAAAATCATAATCCTTATCTCCAACGTTAAATATTGGTGTTTCGGTTTCAAAGTCTAGAAAGGTTCCATATTCTTTGAAAATATGAATTTGTTTTTGAGTTAATACAGGAAATCGTGAGTCGGTCATAAGCTGAGGTAAGTTTTTTAAGTTTTTTTTATTGTATAATCATCAAGTTATTATATGCTGAAGACAAATGTCTAATAACTAATTTACTACTTGAAGGTTAATGCTCCCGATGGGCAAGCATTAATCTGATCTTTTAGTGCTTCTATTGATGCGTTTTCCGGTTTAATCCAAGGTCTATCCTTGGGATTATAAACCTTAGGTAAAGTTTTAACACAAATGCCCGAATGGATACATTTTTTAGGTTTCCATACGACTGTAAAATCACCTTTCTTATATTCTTTTATTTTTTCCATAGTTAAGGTTTTAATACATCCTTGATATCATCGAGTTTTTTAAACATAGCGTTAGCAAAGGGACATAAAGGAAGGATCTTTATATTTTTTTTTCTTGCCATTTCTACAATTTTATAAAGCAATTGCTTACCAACACCTTTACCATTATATTCTGGTTCTACCTCTGTATGATCGATAATTATGAAATCACTTCCTGGATCAGAATAGGTCATTATCCCTGCTTTTTTATCATTGTCTCGAGCAATAGCAAATCCCTTATTTTCACGTTCTTTGATTTGTATTTCCATTTGTTAGATTTTAAGATTCATATGGCATGTCTTGTGTATCTAAAAGTAACTCTTTTAATTAAAAGTTTTTTTGAGAAGATTCTTAAAATACTCACAAGAATCATCAGATTTTGAATTTTCTTCAAATTGCACTTTAGATATTCTTATGTTCAGACTATTCGGATATGCTACGAGATTCTTTCCGCGTAAGAAGCGGGTTCAATTCCAGAGCCATATCGCGATGATAAAACTTTAGTAAATTCTGCACCAAAAAATAGTATTAAACTAGAATAGGAAACCCATAATAAAATTAAAATTACAGATCCAGCTGCACCAAAAGCAGATTGTGGGTTTACAGTTCCAAAATATATTCCTAATGCATACTTACCAATACTAAATAGCAATGTAGTTATGAATGCACCTAACCAAACATCTTTCCATTGTATCTTAACATCAGGTAAAACCTTAAATATCAATGCAAATAATACAGTAGTTAGTATAAAAGATAAAATGAAATTAATAAACTGGATAATGTAAATAATAAAGTTGGGAAAATGTTCTCCTATCCAGTCAGTAGTTGCGGTAATCAAAGCGGTAAGTACTAAAGATGTTAGAAGAAGAAAACCTATTACGAGAATTAAACCTAAAGAAAAGACACGATCTTTAATCATTTTTAGAAGCTCATTTTTTGGTTTAGGTTTTACTTTCCATATCGTGTTTAGTGACTTTTGTAAGGCAATAAACATACCCGTTGCTCCATATAATAAGGTGATAATTCCGATAATTATTACTAACGAGGTCTGTTCTATATCAATTGCATTTTGTAACATACTTTCTATAGTGCTCGCAGCGTCTCTGCCGAGAACTTCTGATATCTCTTTAATAATTTTGTTTTTAATTTGTTGCTTTTCATAAAAAATACCTGTCGTTTGAATGATGATGATAAGCAATGCTGGAAAAGAAAATAATGCATAATAGCTTACTGCAGCACTCATTTGAAAAGGTTCATTTGCATTCCAATTTTTAAAAGTTGTAATCAACGTTTTAAGAAATGACTGGATATGTTTAAATATTTTACTCACAATTTTTATAATTTATAAATCAAGAAGGTATAGCCCTTATGTAGATGAAAAAGGCTAACCTTATTTTTTTGCTTCGATAGTAAATATATTATTTGCCAAAGAATAATAATGCCTCAATCTCTATAAATATTAGCGCTTTAAGCGAAAGAGTTACCCTTTCTATCATATGCATCAAACTCTGGATCAAATCTGATATATCTTGCCATTATTCAAATTCGAATGTTATAAAAAGAATTAAAAAATATATCCTGCACCTAGTAGTGACATTAATACCAATGATGATTTTTTCACAAGAGATAATACATAAAAATAACAAGATATTACCAGGCAATCTAAAGAATGAAATTCTTAAAGCGCTTTCGTATTATCCAGAGTTAAAAGAAGTGGCTATAGAGTTTAAAATACAGCCATCTCTTAATAAATCATTTATGAAGGCTCAACCAAAGTTGAGTTCATTTTTTCGATCTAAAAAAAACAGAAAATATGTAATACTAATTAGTAATTCATTTAGCCTAGATGAATTGGTATTAAAAATCGAAGATATTCCTTCTGAGGTTTTGATTGGTTGGTTTGGTCACGAACTAGGGCATATAATTGATTATCAACAGAGAAGTTCAATAAACTTAGTGTGGTACGGCATTAGATATTTGTTGTCTCAAAATTACATACGAGAGGCTGAAAAAGCAGCTGATGTATATGCTTTAACCCATAATATGCAGCATTACATCCTACAGACCAAAAGATTTATTCTAGATAATGCAAGTTTACCCCAGAAATATAAGGATAGAATAAGAAGATTGTATTTATCACCAGATGAAATTCTTTTGTTGACTAAGGAGTTTGAGCAAAACTAATAGCGTTTACGCATCATCAAGGAATTTACTAACATGGAATCAATACTTAAAAAATCAGAAACATACATTTTTGAGCTCTTTAAAAAGGAGCTTTCACCTAGTTATTTGTATCATAATTATTTGCATACGAAAAGAGTAGTTACAGCTGCTTCAGAAATATTGGAGCATAGCGATATTAAAGAAGAGTTGCACGAAATTGTATTGATTTCTGCTTGGTTTCATGACGCTGGCTATATAAAAGGTTCCAAAAATCACGAAGAAAGAAGTGCTGATCTAGCTAGAGACTTTTTGGAAAAGGAACAGATAAGTTCAGAAAAGATCACTTTGATCACTGACTGCATTCTGGCAACAAGAATTGATCAACAACCTATCAACGAGTGTGAAGAGATTTTAAAAGATGCAGACACTTCTCATTTAGCCAAGAAATATTTTGATAAGGTTAGTAATTTATTGCTTCAGGAATTAAAATTAGAAGGCACTTATGAATATAGTACCGAAGAATGGAGAGAAGAAAATATAAAGTTACTTACACAAGAGCATCGATATTATACAAAATATGCAGTAGAGCATTGGGAACCAGAGAAACACAAGAACTTATTATCAATTCTGAAGAAGAAAAAAAAGAGAATTAGAAAAAGAAATAAAGAAAAGCTAAAAGCAAAATTAAAAGTAAAGTATAAAAATGAAAGCCCTGAAAGAGGCATTCAAACACTATATAGAGTTACCCTTAGAAATCATATAAAGTTAAGTGATATAGCAGATACAAAAGCAAATATTCTTCTTTCTGTAAATGCGATTATTATTTCTCTTGCGTTGGCAAACTTGATTCCTAAGCTAGATGCACCATCTAACCGACATTTAATGATTCCTAGTCTTATACTAATCTTGTTTAGTGTGGCATCCATTATTCTTTCTATAAGATCAACACAACCTAAAGTAACAGGAGGCGAGTTCACAAAAGAACAAGTGAAAAATAGAAAAGTGAACCTTTTGTTTTTTGGGAATTTTTTCAAAATGCCATATGACCGCTACCAAGAGGCTATAGATGAGGTGATTAATGATAAAAAATATGTTTATAAAATGCTCACAAAAGATCTCTACCTATTGGGGATTGTTTTAAAAAAGAAATACAGACTACTGAAGGTAACTTATATAGTATTTACAATCGGAATCATTCTTTCTGTTATCGCATTTATTGTGGCTTTTGCTGATATGAGTTTTGCGGAGCAGGTTGCTAAACCAATAATAACAAAATAGAAGTTTATGGAAATTGTAGGATCATTAATTAAAGGAGCCATTGATTTAAAAGGAGCATTATCAAATGAACCTAATCACATAGAATCCCAGAAAAAAGTACTCATCGATTTATTACGTAAGGCAGAAAAAACAGAATTTGGAGAAAAGTATGATTTTAATTCTCTAGCTAAATCAGAAGAGGTTCAGAAAGATTTTTCTAAAAGAGTTCCTTATAGTGATTATCATCAAATACATAATGATTTTTGGAAAAGAGTGGTAGAAGGAGAAGAGAATGTGACATGGCCGGGAAATCCAGATTATTTCGCATTAAGCTCTGGAACTACTGGTAAAAAAAGTAAGCGAATTCCTGTAACCGAAGATATGATTACTGCAATTCGTAAAGCAGGAATTAAGCAGGTAGAAGCACTTGCAAATTTTGATTTACCACCCGCTTTTTTTGAGAAAGAAATCTTGATGTTAGGAAGTTCCACAGATTTAAAACAGAAAGATGGTCATTTAGAAGGAGAAATTAGTGGAATTAGTGCTAGTAATATTCCTTTCTGGTTCGAAGGGTATTATAAACCAGGGAAAGAAATTGCTAGAATCGATGACTGGGACCAAAGAGTAAAACATATTGTCAAGCATGCAAAAGAATGGGATATAGGAGCACTAAGTGGAATCCCTTCATGGATGGAGTTATTATTGCAGGAAATTATAAGGTATTACAGGCTTAATAACATACACCAAATATGGCCAAATTTACAGGTGTATACTTCTGGAGGAGTAGCTTTTGGACCCTATGAAAAAAGCTTTAATAAATTACTTGCACAACCGATCACTGTTATTGACACTTATTTGGCTTCTGAAGGATTTATAGCTTATCAAGAACGCCCAGAAACGGATGCCATGAAGTTAATCACTGATAATGGTATTTATTTCGAATTTGTGCCGTTTAAACCCGAATATATCAATCCAGATGGATCCCTTAAACAGAATGCGCCTTCCATCACAATTAATGAGGTGGAAACAGGACAAGATTATGTGTTAATCATTAGTACGGTTTCTGGAGCATGGAGATATATCATCGGCGATACTATTGAGTTTACAGATATTGACAGAGCTGAAATAAGAATCACAGGAAGAACTAAGTTTTTCTTAAATGTCGTGGGATCTCAGTTATCAGTCAACAAAATGAATACAGCACTTCGGGAACTAGAAGAAAAATTTAATACAGAAATACCCGAATTTACTCTATCCGCAAAAAGAATTGATGGCGAATTTTATCACTGTTGGTATTTAGGTATGGAGACGGAGATTAATGATCAAGAGTTGGCCGAAGCTTTAGACCAATCTTTAAAAAATAGCAACAAAAACTATAAAGTTGCTAGAAATAAATCTCTCAAAGGAGTCAAAGTTACAACAGTTCCTGTATCCATTTTCTCAGAATGGAGCGGAACTCAAAAGAAAAAAGGAGGACAGGTAAAAATGGAAAGAGTCATGTCTGAAGAGAAATTTTCGGAATGGGAATCCTTTGTCTCAGAAAAAATATCAAAATAGAAATCGTTTTATGAATTTTAAAAATACATGTTATAGTCTTATTCTTTTCATTGTTTGCAGTTGTGCAACATATGAGCCTAAATATCGAGAACCTTTCGATGAATCTGGGGTTTCAGTTACTGAAAAGACAGTAGACAAAACTTTTTATTTAATAGGTGATGCAGGATATGCTAAGCCCAATCAAAGTACCTTAGGATTAACAGCCTTAAAAAAGTACATAGCGGATCATCCACAAGAAGGAGATTACACAATTTTTTTAGGAGACAATATTTATCCAGAAGGAATGCCTGATAAAGAAAGCAAGAAAAGAAAGTTAGCAGAGCATAGACTGGATGCACAGATAGAAGCGGTAAAGAATTTCGGTGGTAAAGTCTATTTTATCCCAGGGAATCATGATTGGTACAACAAAGGGCTTAAAGGATTAAAACGAGAAGAAGATTATATAGAGGATCAATTAGATGATAATAAACTTTTTAAACCAAAGACAGGATGCGCGTTAGAAAGTATTGAGATTAGTGAAAATGTACAATTGATATTATTTGATTCGCAATGGTTTTTAGAAGATTGGGACAAACATCCTACTATAAATGATAACTGTCCAGAAATTAAGACCAGAGAAGCATTGTTCTTGGAAATAGAAAGTGAATTCAAAAAAAATCAGAACAAAACTATTCTGTTTGCCCTACATCATCCTCTTTACACAAACGGAGTCCATGGAGGTAATTTCGCTTTAGAAAAACATCTATTTCCTTCACAAAAGAAAATACCCTTACCAGGGTTAGCATCTTTATCATTGTTGATTAGAACCAGTGGAGGTGTTTCTAGTCAGGATAATTTAAATAAGCAATATAAACAACTGGTTAATCGATTAGAGACTTTAGCAAATGCAACGACTGCGGGAAATATCATATTTGCATCAGGTCATGAACATTCCTTGCAATATATAGAAGAAGGTAGTATAAAACAGATCGTATCAGGATCTGGATCTAAAAACTCATATGCAACACTTAGAAACAATGGATTGTTTGCCTATGGAGCGCAAGGTTTTGCGAAGCTAAATATATACACAGATGGTTCATCAGAAGTGTCATTTTTTGTGAATAAAGAAGGAAAACCAGAATTAGTATATACCAAAGAAATATTTCCTGCCAATAAAAAGTTTGATACTTCTTCTCTTAAACCAATTACATATAATAAAATAAAAGCGTCAGTTTATAATCTGGAAGGGACTAGGCGCACCGAATTTTATAAAGGAATATGGGGAGATCATTATAGAAAATTATATGGGACTAAAATCGAAACACCCGTTGTCCAATTAGACACTCTTTATGGCGGTCTTACAGTAGTTAGAAGAGGTGGAGGTCATCAAACACGATCTTTACGATTGGTGGATAAGCAAGGTAGAGAATATAATATGCGAGCACTTAGAAAAAGTAGTGTGTTGTTTCTACAGTCTACTTTATTTAAAGATAACTACGTAGGTAATTCTCTAAAAAACACGGTTTCAGAAGACATTTTGCAAGATTTCTACACGGCTGCACATCCATTTGCCTTTCTGGCAATTCCAAAATTAGCAGATGCGGTAGGTGTTTTTCACACGAATCCAAAGCTTTATTATATACCCAAACAGGAAGCTTTAAAAGACTATAATAAGAGTTATGGAGACGAATTATATATGATAGAAGAACGTCCTGAAGAAGGTCATAAAGATTTGAAATCTTTTGGAGAACCTGATGATATAGAAAGTACAAATGACCTTTTCGAAAGATTGCGTAGAGATGAAAAATACAAACTCGATGAATCTGCTTACATAAGAGCACGATTATTTGATATGTTGATAGGAGATTGGGACAGGCATGAGGATCAATGGAGATGGTCAGAATACAAACTAGAAAATGGGAACAGACTTTTTAAACCGATCCCGAGAGATCGAGATCAGGTGTTTTCTAATTTCGACGGAGCTTTTTTAGGAACACTTCGTGGTTTACTTGGCTTTGCAAACCAATTTCAGGTGTATGGCGATGATATCAAAGATGAAAAGTGGATGAATATATCCGCTCTTAGAATGGATAGGTCGCTATTGAACAATAGTAGTAAAGACAATTGGGTTCAACAAGCGACATACATAAAGAACAATTTAAGTGATCAAGATATAGAGGAAGCTTTTACTCACCTTCCTATTGAAGTGCAAAATGAAACAACGACTGACATCGTCACTAAATTAAAAGGACGTAGAGATAACTTGGTAAATATAGCAGAGCGCTACTATGAGTACTTGGCAAAATTAGCAATAGTTACAGGAACGGATAAAGATGATTATATAGAAATAGAAAGGCTTCCTAAGGGTAAAACTAAAATTACTATTTCTAGAATCAAAGATGGTGAAAAAGCAGATATTGTTAATGAGAAAATATACAGTAAAGAGTATACGAAGGAAATATGGATTTATGGTTTGGATGATGATGATGTTTTTGAGGTATCAGGAAAACCAGAGAACCCTATTAAAATTAGAATAATAGGAGGTCAAAATAATGATATATATAATATCAAGAAAGGAAGAAAAATTACGGTATATGATCATAAAACAAAACCAAATACAGTTAAGAAAAAAGGTGGTGCATCTTTTAGGTTTACCGATAATTATGAAGTAAATCATTTCAATAAGGATCAACGGATTTTCAATAGTAATTCAATTGTTCCAACTGTTGGATTTAATCCAGATGATGGAGTCAGATTAGGATTATCAAATACATACACTTATAACGGTTTTTTTAGAAATCCGTTCACACGTCAGCATCAAATAAGACTTGGATATTATTTTGCGACACAAAGTTTCGATATTGAATATACTGGAGAATTTGCTGGGCTTTTAGGAGATTATAATGTAGAAATCTCGGGATTGTATTCCAACCCGAATTTTGCTGTCAACTTTTTTGGATTTGGTAATGATAGTCAAAATAATCAGGACGAATTAGATTTCGATTATAATCGTGTTCGATTAAGTCAATATGGAGGCCATATTGGTGTAGTAAAACGAGGAAGATTCGGAAGTTATTTTAATCATCGTATTTCTATAGAAGGTGTTGAGGTCGAACAGACTCCTGACCGATTTATTTCTGAGTCCATTTTTACAGAAGGGAATAGCCGAGTTTTTGATCGGTTATGGTTTGCAGGAGCAGAGACTACATATCGATATGAAAGTTACGATGTGGATGTGAATCCTACTCAGGGAATGAAGTTTGAAGTGAAGGCAGGTGGTAAATTAAATTTAGAAGATTCTGAGAGAGCATACGGTTATATCAAACCTTATTTAGGGTTCTACAATTCGATTATTAGAAGCAGGAAACTAGTACTTAAAACTGCAGTTTTAGGACATTTTAATGTTGGACGAAATTATGAGTTCTATCAATCTGCTCAGATTGGTGGAGAAAATCTACTAAGAGGATATCGAAATCAACGTTTTTCTGGTCAGAGTGCTCTAGCAGGAAATATAGACCTAAGGTACAGTTTCGATCAATTTAAGACGCGTCTTCTTCCATTACAAATTGGAGTATTCGTAGGAACTGGAACGGGTAGAGTGTGGTTAGAAGGTGCAGATATCACAAATACCTGGCATAGTGATTTTGGAGGTGGATTTTGGTTGAATAGTGCAGATGCTATTCAGGGTACTCTAAATTTATTTACAGGTGAAGATGGGTTGAGGTTTTCATTTGGATTCTCATTTAATTTTTAAACAAAAAAATAAATCATATGATAGTTAGAACATTTACATTAATTCTACTTACTGTTTTTTGTACAGTAAATAGTTATTCGCAAAAGGATTCACCCTATGAAACCGACTTATGGGTTGATGGAGCTTGGACAACCTTAGGTGTGGCAGGATCCGTATACGGGTTTACGCTATTGGTTAATAAGGAAGGGATTAATGAGCAAGAGCTTAATGATCTTAGTAGAGATGATATACCTTCTTTTGATAGATGGGCAGCTGGCAATTATTCTGAAAGTATAAATAAAGTAAGTGATATTCCTTTTTATACATCTTTTGCTACTCCATTTTTATTCTTGTTAAATGGAGATACTAGAGGACATGCAGGTCAATTATCAATAATGCTTGTAGAAAGTATGGCTACTACGGGAGCACTTTTTACAATAACTGCAGGTTTAGTAAATAGGCCTAGACCTTTAGTGTATTCTGAAGAAGCTCCTTTATCCGAACGATTATCAAAAGACTCTCAGAGATCCTTTTATAGTGGTCATGCTGCTGCATCAGCAACAGCAACGTTCTTTGCGGCGAAGGTTTTTAGTGATTTTTTCCCTGATTCTAAAGCAAAACCTTTTGTATGGGCTGGAGCTGCAATTATTCCTGCCGCAGTAGGATACTTTAGAATTCAATCTGGGAAACATTTTCTTTCAGATGTAATTCTAGGGTATACAATTGGTGCATTAACGGGAGTGTTAGTTCCAGAATTACATAAAAAAAAGAATAGAAACCTAAAGATAATGCCAAGCATAGGCTTTGGAGAACAAAATCTACGTATCTCGTATCGCTTCTAGAACTATTGTTTAATACTAAACTTTTAAAAATTTATGCATAGACTTTATATCCTTTTCTTTTTATGTTCATTTACGATGTATGGCCAACTTTCTGATTTGGCTAGGATAGAATACACCTATTTTCCGCAAAGAGATAGTGATAATTCTTTTAGAAGATTCAGGACATTTATAAAGTATCCTATCAAATTAAATGATAAGGGTAGCTACCTGATTCCTGGAATTGAATACAGAAATTTTAACTTTAGGTATCGTGATGAAGTAAATTTTGATAAAACAGATTTGGAACGATTCAGCTCGTTTGAAGCAAGTTTAGGATATACTTTTAAATTAAAAAATGATTGGAGATTTGCTGCACAATTGGGAGGAATTGTAGCGTCAAATTTTGAAAATGGAGAAATTGACAAGGATGATATCTTATTTACTGGATCAGTTTTTTTCATAAAAGACCATACAAAAAAAGAGATCCCAAAACCTTGGAGGCTTATTTTAGGGATCCGTTATTCTACCACAGCAGGAAGACCATTTCCACTGCCTTTTATTAACTATTATAGAGAATTTAAACCTGATTGGTCTTTTGTTTTGGGAGTTCCTAAGTCTAATATCAAATATCGATTTAAGAAAAAGAATGCTGTTCAGGCTTTCGCTACCTTGGATGGATTTTTTGCCAATATTCAAAATAATAGAAACTTTAATGATAGTATTACTGCAGAAGAAAAAGTTGCTAATAATATATCAATGACAATTGTATTAGCAGGCTTAGGATATGAACGATTTATTACCAAAAATCTTGTTTTTTACACGTATGGAGGATTTACAATTTTAAATGATATTAGACTTAGAGATGAAGATCAAGAAAATGTATTAACCTTAAACGATCAAAACAGTTTCTATATCCGTGGAGGTTTAAAATTGAAACTCTAAAAATTGTATTACAATAGTGGATTAAAAAATCTAGCAATACCTTCTAATAATTTCATTTTTAGAGGCCTGTTCTTAAAGGATTCATAGTCCAATTGAGTGCTCGTATCACAATCTTCAATAAAATGCTTAGTTAGTTCTCTCGAAACGTTTTCATCATAAATTAGCACATTGGTTTCAAAATTATGTTCAAAACTTCTATGGTCAAAGTTTCCGGATCCTACTGAGGCAATTTTATCATCTATAATAATTAATTTGCTGTGTAAGAAGTCTTCTTTTTGTTGATATACTTCAATCCCAAGGAAAAGCAATTCTTCTAAGAAAGAAAGTACACTGTATTTAGCTAACCAGGAATCTGATTTTCTAGGAATTAATAATTTAATCTTTACACTACTTAATGCTGCTATTCTAAGAGATTCCAGCATAGCACTATTAGGTATAAAGTATGGATTAGAAATATGGATGTACTCTTCGGCTAAATTGATCATTGTGATATACTGCTGCATAATGGATGGATGATCAGAGTCTGGACCACTAGAGACTATCTGGACAGGAACATCATCTACCATTTTTATTTTTGGAAGATAATAATCTGTTAAAAGTAATTCCTTATCACTGGCGAAGTAATAGTCTTTTATAAAAACTCGATGTAAATGATCAACTGCGGGTCCGTTTAGATACAAATGCGTATCATCCCAAATGCCCAAATCAGATTTAGGATTAATGTATTTATCAGAAATATTTACGCCTCCTGTAAAACCAATTTCACCATCAATGATTAGTATTTTTCGATGGTTTCTATAGTTTAAAGTAAACAAAAAGCTACCATAATGCAATGGCATTATAGGGAATATTTTTACACCTATATTTTTAAACTTCGAAATAGTATTTTTTTTCAGAGAATAGCTCCCAATGGCATCGTAGAGGATGCGGACTTCTACATTTTCTTGTATTTTTTCTTTTACTACTTTATATAATTTATCAACTAATTCACCCTCTTCTAAGATGTAATATTGTAGATGAATAAATTTTTTTGCTTTTTCTAGTGCTGTAAAAATGGTATCAAATGTTGTTTGTCCGTCTTGTAGTATGTTAATTTCATTTCCAGAAAGTGTAGTGAAGCCCGAACTTTTTTTCATCAATTGCGATAGTTTGAAGCATGTTTTATCCTCGAATTGGCTTTGGTATTCTTTTATAAGTTCTTGATTAAAACTTTCGTTATAAAGACGCCTTCGTACTGTTTGCTTTAATTTGAAAAATTTAAATTTTCTTCTGTTGATTCCAAAAATAATATAGAGAATAATCCCTATAAAGGGGAAAAGGATAATAATAAGTAACCAACTTAAGGATTTTGTAGGTCTTGAGCCGTACAATATGATATGTAGTGTAGCAAAAAAATTTAGGAGTCCATAAAGACATAGAATATATATCATATTTAATATGTGATCTTGTTGAAAAGCCTTTATACTAATATTAACTTCAAAAATTGAAATTAGTAAAATAAATGTTCAAAAGATAATTTCTTTTTTTAGACTTTAAAAAAGCGAAGAAGGTTCTGGTTTTTAGGAATCTTGTAGTAACAAAATTCATCCCAGTTTTATCTATAATATATATTGAGTTATTAATTGAGATGAATTCAAAGAATGGATATTCAGGAGTATGTTTTTTTGATTAAACTAGAGTTAGGTTAGCACTTTTATAAAGTAAATACACATAAATAAAAATAGCACTATAAAAAAGTTTATAGTGTACTTTACAATTTTTTTTAGTGGAATATTGTTCATGAGTGCGTTTTTAGAATTGGTTATTTTAAAAACAGGCAATTACCATACCCCTAGAATCACCTGTTTTTTTCTTTACAATTAATATTTAAATATTAATTGTCATCAGTAGCATCTTCCACAGCATCTCCAACTTCATCAGCTGCATCTTCTACTGCATCAGTGGTTTCTTCTACTGCATCTTCAATTTTTTCTCCAGTGGTTTTCTTTTCTCTACAACTAGTGAATCCTATAAGTAACAGGCACACTGTTGTTATGGTTATAAATGTTTTTTTCATCATATAATTATTTAAGGTTTGGATTGGTTAGGCTTTGAATCTTTTTCCAAATATTAAGGATACTAAAAAGAGTATTATAAATAGGAAAAATAATATCTTGGCGATACTAGCTGCTCCTGCAGCGATTCCTCCAAATCCAAATATTCCTGCAACTATTGCTAAAATGACAAAAATGACGGTCCAACGTAACATAATGTGTGTTTTTAATGATTTAACTTGCTCTGTGAAGAGTGGTTTGATTTTCAAACCTTAACTGCTGTAAAGGTCTTTAAATCAAGAGGAATTGTTTAACTGTATCACTTTAGATCTTAACTCCTTTACTTTTCGGTCATAGAATTTAAAAGACTTCGTTAAATTAGATTATCTTTATATTATACAACAAATCATCTAAGTGAAAAAAAAGATTTCAGTAAAGGATCAAAAGACTCAAAATATTGTCATAGACATGGCCAATGATTTGGGAGTGGACTATGAACAAATTAACAGAGAATATTGTATACGTATACCAGAAGAATTTGGCTCTGGGTACGTTCGATCTTTTGAATTTGATTTTGGAGTTGGAGTTGTAGAGACAGACTATTTATTAAAAAAAGAATTTCAATTTCATTTACAAAAGGGAGTAGTACACCCTTTAAAATTAATTTTTAATAGAGAATCTAGTATCTTTCATAAGTTTGAAGAAGAAGAGAAATTTCAGGAGATACGAAGGTTAGAAAACATTATTGTAGCGAGTACCCCTTCGAATAATCATATTTTTAAGGTGCCGTCGGGTAATCCAATTTGTATTTTTAGTTTAGAAATTAATAGAAAACTGTTTGAGGAAAAGATAGAATCGTTCCTTCCCGATATGCATGACGATCTCAGAATGCTATTTCGTGACGTGAATGGAATCAATACATTTTACAGTAAAAATAATTATAGTCTAGACATCTCGAAACTTATTTCAGAATTTACAGAGTGCGAGCTTTCTGGTTTTATGCGACAGGTATATTTAGAAGGGAAAGCATATGAAATATTAACATTACTCTTAAAACAGTATTTGGATGATTTAAAAGATCCAGATAAACGCCAAATAATTAGACAAGCTACTATCGAAGCTGTTGAAAATGCAGTAACAATTATAGAAGAAGAAATAGAAGGTATTGGCAATATTGTTAATCTTGCAAAAAGAGTTGGTCTTAATCAAAATACACTTCAGAGTGGTTTTAAAAAATTGTATAACACATCGGTCAATGAGTTTATTAAAAACTTTAGGATCGAAAAAGCTAAAGATTTATTGGAAGAATCGGATCTTAATATAACCGAAATTACCTATAAAGTTGGTATTAATTCTAGAAGTTATTTTTCTAAATTATTTAAGAAGAAGTACGGTGTGACTCCAAAAAATTACTTAGATAAAGTGAGAGGTAATAAAGATGATTCTAAATCTGCATAAACTACTAATGTAGAACAACTTTATTCAGTACATATAGCTTCCAATCCCTTGTTATAACTATTTTTCCTTATGCAAAACTGACCAATAGTGTTAGTATAAGTTTCAAAATTGTTAATCTGTTTAGGCTAAATCTAATTTCTTTGTACAAAAGCTAAATTACAAGTTAGATTGAGTCAAAAAATGCAGAGAATCGAAATACGAAGTATTGATGGTGCGGAAATTTTACAACAACTTAATGAATTCTTAGAGGGTAATATCGTAGAACAGTGGGGAGAGTATGTTCTAGAGTTTGATAATAAATTTGGAAAAGGATCTATAAGAAGTATCGCTTTTGATTGGGGAATTACTTTAGTGGATTACAATGTCAACTTTACCGAGGACACTAAGATTATCTTTAGTGTTGGCAATGCAAGCCCTATAGAGTTTATTTTTATATCCGAGGGTAGTTTAGAGTACCAGAATAGCTCCAGAGAAGGATCATATTCTTTCGAACGTTATCAAAATATTATCATTTCTAGTGAAAAGTTATCTAAAGAGACTTATATTTTTCCAAATAATACTAGTGTAAAAGTAAACTTCATTTACGTATTGCCCAGTAAGTTTATAAAGAAAAGAAATAACAATCTAACTTATTTGAGCAAAGGTTTACTTTCTTTATTCAATCAAGAAGAAAATGTTTTACCGTATAAGCATTTTGGAAATTACAATTTGAAAATTGCAGATCAGATCAAGCAATTGCAGGAAAGTTATGATCATGGAATTGTAAGAACCCTTTCTATAGAGGGTCAGTTAAATTTGATCATGGCTATGCAAATGTTAGAACATTATAATTATGAAAATAATCTGGGACTTCCAGAATCATTGTCCAGATACGATATAAAAAGGATTCATAAATTATCGGGATATATTATGGATAACATTTCAGAACCGTTATCCGTTAGTGCGCTGGCTACACGAGCGGGAATGAGCCCTAAGAAATTACAATTGGGTTTTAAGGTATTGTACTCAAAATCTGTTAACGAGTATATAAGACAATTGAAGCTCGAGATTTCTAGAGATTATATCAAAAATACCAACGATTCTATATCAGAGATCGTTTATAAAATAGGCTTAAAAAGTAGAAGTTATTTTTCTAAAATCTTCTTTGAGCGCTATGGAATTCTACCAACAGAATACAGGAAAAAAGTAAGGAAAGAGTAATAGAAAGAGCTGTTTTTGGAATACTAATACAAATTCTAAATGCTAAAACCTATCTGCTAAAATGTAGTAATTATTACATTTTAAAGGATAGATATTGTCTAAATCTTAATAAATATGACCTTAACACAAAAGGAAAGAACACTAGTAAATCTAAAATTTAAAACTACGTTGCCAATCGAAGAGCTGGAAAAGATCTCTACGGAACGGAAACGTATTTTAAAAAAAACAAAGGGATTGATATCGTTTTTCTGCTATACAAATGATGAAACCAAAACCATTGGAGGTATTTTTATTTTTGAAAGTTTGATCCTTGCAAACCAATACGTCGGAAAATTCTTAACCGATGGCTTAGGCCCAAAATATGGAGTGATTCCCATGACGCTGAAAATAGATATAGGTTCTATTAAAGAAGAAATAATTGGAGAAAATTTTGATATCGAAAATATTAGGGAATAGGAATGTCGTTGTAATAAACTGGGGCTAACATAGATTCAAAAGAAATATCATTTTTAAAAAACTCTTTGGCAATTGGATGTGCTGTTAATTCAGATGATGTTGCATTGTCCAAAAGTTCGTTAGTTTCATTAAGTGTTAATTTTGAATTTAACCATGTTTTGTAGTCTTTGTTGGTAATAATAATTGGCATTGAATTACAAAGATTTTGGATGGTTTGCACAATTCCAGTAGCTTTTGAAGTTACTATACTGCAGGTTATAAACCCATCATCGAGCGTATTATAAATTCCTGCTACTAAAAATGGTTTTCTATTTTTTTGATAAACGTAATACGGGTAAAGATTTCCATTATGTAAATGATATATATAAAAGCCTGTAATGATTATTGCACAATGCCTTATATCAAAAGAATTCTTTATCACTAAATTCGTATGTAGTTCATCTTTATGTACATGAAGGGTGTTGTAAACTTTTTGAAAATCAGACCATTCATCTTGATAGTTACTTGGCAAAAGGCCCCAAATACCAAAAGATATGTTGTTTAAGTTTTCTGAAGTAATAATAGATATCGTTGATTCACTAGTACCGTCAATCACGGATTTTTGGGTATAAAGTTTTGGAAACTTATATTTAATTTTAAATTCAGTTTCTATAGTATCCTTATCTGCTATGTTTGCAATTTTTTTAAACATCTCTTCTTCTTACGATTGCAAGTAAAAAAAATATACAAGACAAAGTTATCTCGTATCATTTAATTAGTAACGCATTTAAATGCTTTTTAGAAATTATTAGTAGTCGTTTATTTTTTTATGCGATAGAGTCAATCAAAAACCCAATAAAGATAAAGAATTGTTTATTTGCGGATTAAATTTGCAAATAGTACAAAATGCTAAACTTCTAAAATTCAACAAGATAAATGTTGTCCATGAATACATGAAAAGTGTAAAAATGAATACTTCAAATATTCCATCAGAGTTAAAAACTCTAAATGAACTTTTTCATGGAAGTGTTCAAACAAAGTATAATATTCATACACTTGTCATTGATTCATCTATAGGGGTTGGTCATATTAGATATACAAACTTACAGAAAGGTCTGTATACGTACGATTTTGATATCAAATTGTTCAAAGATTTGATGTTGCCAATAAATTCTATTACAACTAATTCTATACAATTTTTATATTGTCTGAAAGGATATTATTATCACCGATCGGATGAGTTTATTGAACAATTAAAAATAGAACAATATCATACTGCAGTTGCACACAGTAATAACTTTTCAACTAATAAGATATATATAGAAAAGAATTGTTCATTTATGTTTAATATAATTTGTATTGATAAAAATGAATATTTCGATTACTCAAACCTTCAAAACAACCTTTTTGATAAGAAAATTCAAGATTTATTATTCAATGTAAAGAATACATCAAAGTGTTTTCATCTAGGAAATTATAATTTAAAAATAGCCGAACAACTAAAATTGTTATTTAGTATAGAACATAGTATTGAGTTTTCGGAATTACTTTCTCAAAAGGGGAGATATTATCTTATCCTGGCTAAACATATAGAGCAGTTTTATACAGAAATCGAAAATGAATCAAACACTACTGGTTTACTAAAAAACGAATTAACTTCTATTTCAGCATTAGGGGAATTCATTAGAAATCATCCAGAAATTCAACATAGTATTAAATCATTATGTCTTAAATCTAGTATTTCTCCAGCAAAATTACAAGAAGGGTTTAAATTTATTTATGAAAGAACCGTATCTGATTTTGTACGCAATGTGCGGTTAGAAAAAGCCGCAAAACTTATAAGAAATACAGATTTATCGATTTCAGAAATTGTATACTCCGTTGGGCTCACAAGTAGGAGTTATTTTTGTAAGATATTTAAAAAAAAATATCTCTGTAGTCCAAAAGAATATAAACTAAAAAAAACATCATAATCATTACTCCTCTTAATAATAAAATTCCCTTTTTTAAAATTTTAATACCTTAATTAATCTGTCAATAAATAAAGTCCCCCTTACAAACCTTCATGGGATAAAAGACTTATAAGAGGAACTTTTACAACTAATTAACAGGGAATCGTAGAATTAATTTAGGTCTTCCAATCTCTTTATATTAGATAAGCCGAGTTCTATTTTTTGTTTCTGTTTTGCTAAGATAGTTTGTGTACTTGGCGGTAGTGTAGTTTCTGCAAGAACATCTTCATATTCCTCTACAGAAGCTTTTTCTCCTCTTATGGCTTCTTCTAACATGGATTCTTCATTATTACCAGATACTAAAGATTTAACATCCATCCATGTTCTATGTAAATTTCCTGTTATACTTCCTCCTTTATCTACTTCTTGCCCAAAGGATTTGATTTCACTTTTTAGCTCATGACCGAATTCATAACGCTCTTGAGCTTTTTGATTGAAATAGTTCTTAAGAGACGAATGTTTTACGTTTTCTGCGGCCTTCTTAAAGCCTTTTTCTGCATCATACGTCTTCTCTAATAGATCATTTAATTTACTTCCTACCTTTTCAGAATATGTTTCCATATTTATACTAAATTTTAAGTTATACGGTATGTTGTTTTAGGATGATTACCGATAAATCATCTTATATTTCTAATTTTTCTCTTAGAAAAAATATATCTGATATTAATTTTGAGAAATCCTTTGAGGACAACCAAAATTATTCCTGTTGCAAATCCACATACAAAAATTAAAAGCGCTTCTAATATCATATCATCGGGTTCTTGCCACTAAATTATTTCTGATTTAGGAAAAAGAATGGTTCAAATAGAACAAAAGTTAACTCATATGATTTTTAACTTTTTTTTAAAGTGCAAATAGTTTTAAAGAATTGTTTTGGGTCAATAAAAATTCCGTTTGAATCAAATTATAATTTTTTAAAAAAGGAAATTGTCACCAAAAAAATGATACAAGAAGGAACTATAGTTAAATGGAAATGGGGCAATGGAATGGCTGAAGGTAAAGTAGTGGAAACCTATACTGATAAAATTACCAAAACCATCAAAGGAACTGAAGTTTCACGAAATGGTGAACAAGGAAATAAAGCTCTATATATTAGACAAGAGGATGGAGATCATGTACTAAAAAGTGAAGAAGAAGTTGAGAGAGTAGAATAGTAATTCTATATAAAATTTGAAACCATGATAGAAAAAGGAATGACGGTTAAATGGAATCAAGGAAGTAAAATTTTATCTGGTACTGTAGAAGGAATACATATGTATTCCATCGGACGAGAAGTGAAAAAGAGTATCCTTAATAAATCCAGGAAAGCCCGTCTAGCTTTATTTATTCGTGTTGCTGATGGAACTCATGTTCTTAAAAATGACACACAAGTCTATTTAATCGAAAAATAAAATAATGATAAACCTTATAAAATTAATCGAATGTCTATACTAACAATACTTTTAAATATTTTTTTACCACCCTTAGCAGTTTTTTTAAAGCACGGTCTAGGTACTGCATTTTTAATTAGTTTACTCCTTACAATTATAGGTTGGATTCCAGGAGTGATTCATGCTTTTATTGTTAATCAATAATTAAGTCATTATGGAATATGTTAATGAATTGCAGGATGTTTTAAAATCAATGTTTCTATCAGAACGTAAATATTTTGTAGCATCTCAAAAAGTGCAAAACCCAGAACTTTTACGATTTTTGAATCATCAAAATATCCTTAGAAATGGATACATTAATAAACTGGTAGAAGTTTTTGAACAAAAACAAATAGGACTTAGTGTTTTTGAGGTAGAAAAACGAAAACACGTATTTGATATAGATGACTTGTACGCTGGATTACACATTAAAAAACAAGGGTATTTAGAATTGATGGAAGAATGTTTAGATCACGACCAAAAGTTAATCCAGAAATGCATTAATTGCTTAAATATTAAAAATATACCTTTAGATATCTTGGAGGTTCTAACCAAAATTTCCACATCACTCATATTTTATGGAATCGACGGGAATAAGGTAGCTCAAATATTTAAAAGAAAGTGTTATCATCAAAATTATAACAGAAGTAGGTATAGTAGTCTGATATGATTTCACATGAAATCGTGTTCAAAGCTTATCTTGTCCTCCAGTATCGGATTGGCCATATTCGGATTTATAGATTTGAACAACAATTAGAAAAAGACTAATCAATAAAGGTCCGAAAATTAACCCTATAAATCCAAAAAGTGGTACACCAACTATCACTCCTATTAAAGTGATAATTGGGTGTACATTATCCAGTCTTTTTAATACAAATAAACGAACCAAATTATCAGAAGATCCGACTACTACTAATCCGTATATTAGAATTCCCCATGCCTGAAAAGTTTCTCCGTTAGATAGCATTATCATGAAGATCGGAATAATAGCGATTAGCGTTCCTATAAACGGAATCATAGAACCTACCGTTACAATCACAAACCAAAAAAGAGGATCTGGAATTCCAAAAATAAAAAAGCCAATTAGTGCCACCAATCCTTGGATAATGGCAACCAATGGAATCCCTATGGCATTAGATCGTACCATCTTTTGACTTTCGTCTCCTATAATTTTAAGATTTCCGTCATTGATAGGAATGTATTCAAAAAGAGATTCTCTTAATTTCTTGCGGTTTGTAAGCATATAATACAATAAGAAATACATGATTCCGATAGCTATAAACACATTAAAAGTTCCACCTGCCAAATTTTGAAGGTTTTCGGCAATCCATGAAGAAACATTATCTGGGTCGATTTGAGAACTAATATCGTATCCAATTTGATGTTCCCAGGTATCTAATTGCTTTTTAACGGCGCGTATAAATTTTTCTGAGTTTTCGGTTACATTTCCAATTTTATTGCTCAACATTAAAATAAGTCCAATAATCGGAACTAATATTCCAACAAATGATATTACTAATAATACACCAGCTGCAAGATCTGGATGCCATCCTTTTCTAACGAGAAGGACCATCCATTTTCGTAGTATTACATATATGGTAATTGCTCCAAGTATACCCGATAAATAAGGTAATATTTCTCTAAATATTAGCCCTCCTAATAATAGGATTAGCAAGAGGATAAAAATCTGCCTAATAATATTTGGGCTTATGTTTTTCATAGGTTCAATATAGTGATGTTTCTATTATTTGTTTTTAGATACATCCTTTTCGTTACCAATGGTAAACTCTTTCGGGAAATCTAATGTACGGATTGGGAATGGAATATTAATATCATTTTCGCCATAAGCATCTTTTAATAACATCATAGTTTCGCTTTTTGCTTTAGCTACTTCTAACGCAGAGGTAGAATTAATCCAAAATCGCAACTCATAATTAATAGAGCTATCACCAAATTCTCTCCATAAAAACAAAACATCTTCTTTGTTTTCTACAGCGTCAAAATTATTTACAATAGTATCTATAGTAAGTTTTTTAACAAACCTAAGGTCTGATTCATAGCCTACACCACATTCTAAAATAACTCTGGATTGCGATGTCGTAGAATAGTTTTTAATCGGGTTTTCCACTACTAATTTATTTGGAATGTAAACTAGGTTGTTATCTACTTGTTTTATCGTTATTGCACGCAAATCAATATCTACAACCTCTCCTTCATAATCATTTGTTTCTATCCAATCACCAAACTTTAAATTCTTTATGTAAGAGAGTACAATCCCAGAATATGTATTTGCGAGTGCTCCTTGCAATGCTAAACCTACTGCCAAACCAGCTACTCCAGCACCAGCTAAAATAGTGTTAAGTGCTTTGCTAAGATTAAGTATCCCTAAAATTAAAAAAAGACCAATTGCGATTACCAAAATAGAAATGATTTTGGATATCAAATTCTTCATAGAAGGTCTTAAGTTACTTTTATTAAGAACTCGTAATATTAATTTACTGATATACTTAGAGGCGATCAATGATAATATGAAGACGAATATAGCTATTAAGACATTAGGAAGATTAACTACAATTGTATCCATCCAAGATCCTAATTTTTCAATCATTTTATCCCAGGCGTCTATGAATTTTTTTTCCATTATTGTTATTTTTTTTGTTTTGAAATCGTTTTTATGAAGTTGGGGGTATAATTCCTAATTAAGGAGAGCATATAGTACTCAGAGGTAGAGAAATGGTCTCTAGCAATAGTACATTCATGAATCTTATCGAAATATTGATGGATAGATCCATTTTCATAAGCTGATACTAAAATTGGATGTACATAATGTTTTTTGCATACATTCCTGGAGTTGCCCAGACCCGTTGCAGCCGCATCATAAGCTTTCAGAATATTTTTTTTGACTTGTTTTTCTTTATTAGCAACACCTAAATCTAGGAGCTCTCCAAAAAACAATTTGTTGGCAGACCAAGTCCTAAAATCCTTTGCTGTAAACATGCTTCCAGAAATATCGTGCAAGTAATTATTCACCATGCTGCTGTCTACTGTATGTTTTATTCCTTTTTGGTCATAGAATTTGAATAATTCCCATCCAGGAATTTCTTCACATCGATTTACCAATCGGATTAATTTTTTGTTCCGCAAGGTGATAGAGTGTTTTTTGCCTTTTTTACCTGTAAATTCAAATTTTAACTTATCCTTTTCTATCTGTAGGTGGCGAGATCTCATAGTAGACAATCCATATGTTTTGTTTCGTTTAGCATATTGAGTATTACCGATACGGATATGAGTCTCCTCCATGAGTCTTATAATGAGTGCTAAAACCTTTTGTCGAGACCATTCTTTTAGTTCCAGATCTTTATCTACTTGTTTACGGATTTTAGGAAGTTGTTCTCCAAAATCCGACATTTTGTAGAACTTTGTTTGACTTCTGATTTCTTTCCAAAGTGGATGATAACGGTACTGTTTTCTGTGCTTTTGATCTCTACCAGTAGCTTGTAAATGACCATTTTTTATAGAAGTTATTCGTACATTCTTCCAATTAGGCGGGATTTTAAGGTTTTCAATTCTAAAGAGTTCATTTTTTTCAGATATAAGCTTGCCAGATCTTTTGTATATAAATCTATTCCCGTCCTTATGACGGAAAATATCTAAATCACGGTCGTTTACATACAAAAGATTAAATTTATCAATCACTTGTTCCGGATGCTTTATTAGCTGTTGTATAGAAGAGGTATTTGTAATTACTTCCTGCATAAATGAATACTATAAACTTTGGAATTATTGGTAAAAAGGGTAAGAGCATATTTTTTAAACAAAAAATGACCTCTAATTATTTATTTAATAAAAGAGATCATTTTTTGATTAACCCTAATTATAATCTATCTCGTGTAAATCACTTTTGTATTGTCTAAAGTAGATTTAAATTCAGCGATATCTTTTACATATTTATATTGATCGTTAAACACTTCATCTGGCTTTTCTCCAGCAATAATATGTTTTACATTTAGATCAGGAGCATTTAAAATTACTCTATCAGAAACGCGCATTGTTTTGTCTCCTATTTTTTGATCAGTTTCATTTAGCTCAGAAATAACATATAAATTATTATTTGTAGCTACGATTTCCTGAATTTCAATAGTATGTTCTTTATCACTTACTTCAGCTTCTACAGTTAATGTTAGTTCTTCTTTTTCTCCAGAGTTTGGCATGTCTACATCTACATAAGGTACTTCTACCTCTACTTCTTCCATCGCAATAACTACTTTAGGAACTTTTACTGTTTTGGTTTTGGTACCTACATTTACGTCAGCCCAATCCACATCAAAAGTTGGTAATTGTCCTGATTCGGTTTCCACATCTACATCCACTTCAGGCAACTTGGCCTCTTTTTTTTGTTGTACATCACAACTACTCATTAAAAGGATAATCATAAATATCCCTATAAAATTTTTCATAATAAAAATGTTTAAAGATTAGAAATTTAAAAAAGCTATCTAGTAAGTTACATATCACATTTGCTCTAAAAATGTTTTTTTGAATTTTATATTATGGATAGCTCAATTTTATAGTTACAAAATTATAATGTGTACGTGCTAAAGGTGTGCGCATTTACGATTATGATTAACTGTTTTGAAAAAGTGCACTTTTAAAATTTTTCAGAATATGTTTTGGGTTAAAAATTGTGTCGATCGCATCTAAATGGGTAAAAATGATTAAAGAAATTGTGAGGATATAATTTAAAAAAGAATATATAATGAGCGAAAAGAAGACCATGGACTATTCATCGCTAAAAGCAATCTATATCAATTGCACCTTAAAAGATTCTTCGAAGCAAAGCCATACCGAAGGTCTTATGAAAGTATCTATGGATATTATGAAATCAGAAAATGTATCGGTAGAGTATTTGCGATTGGTGGATTATGAAATAGCTTATGGATTGATGCCGGATATGAAGGAAGAAGGAAAAGAAAAGGACGATTGGCCAGAAATTTATCAAAAAGTAATGGAAGCAGATATCGTCGTTATAGGAACTCCCATCTGGTTAGGAGAAAAATCATCTGTTGCATCTAAATTAATTGAAAGATTATATGGAATGAGTGGAGAAATGAATGATAAAGGACAATATATATATTATGGTAAAGTAGGAGGATGTGTTATCACTGGAAACGAAGATGGAATCAAGCATTGCGCAATGGGAATTTTATACGCTCTGCAACATTTGGGGTTTTCAATTCCACCACAGGCGGATTGTGGATGGATAGGAGAAGCAGGTCCTGGACCAAGTTATTTAGATGAGGAGTCGAATGCAAAGAATAATGAATTTACAAATAGGAATACCACATTTATGACCTATAATTTATTAAACCTAGCCTATATTTTGAACAAAGAAAATGGATTTCCGGCTTATGGCAATTCTAGAAAAGACTGGGACAATGGTAATAGATGGAGTTTTGATAATCCCGAATACCGTTAAGAACAATTGAGTTGGTATTATGAAATCTACATTAAAGTTTTTTAAAAGAATAAAGAGTACTATATTTCATAGTATTGCATTTTATCCTGTGTTGATTAGTACTGGGTTTTTGTTTCTTGCAATTGCGCTATTATTTGCAGAAAATTTAGAAGTCATCAATTCTTTTAAAAAAAAAGTTCCCTATCTTTTAGTGCAAGATAATGAGACGGCTAGAACAATTCTTTCTACCTTATTTGGTGGCATATTGTCACTAACAGTATTTAGTTTTACCATGGTAATGGTAGTTCTTAACCAAGCTTCTTCTAATTTTTCACCAAGACTGCTGCCTGGATTAATCTCCAACAAAAAACATCAAATTATTTTAGGTTTCTATATTGGAACAATTTTGTATACAATAATTGTGTTAATGTCCATGGGAGCATATGGCTCATCTTCAAACTTGGTTGGTTTTTCGGTGATGGTTGCAGCGGTATTGGGAACATTTTGTATCGGGTTGTTTGTATATTTTATTCATAGCATATCACAAGCTATACAAATACATAACATTATTGATAAAATTTATATATCTAGTTCCAAATTACTAAGAAAAGAAAAAACAGAACAAGAGGATAACCTTGTTAAAAGCCACAATATATCAGATAAATATTGGAAAGTTGTATACAGTAATAAAACTGGTTATTACCGATCTTTCGATATTGAACTACTAAAAGATTCCCTAAAAAGTAAAGAAAATATAATTGAAATTATTCCATACCCAGATCAACATATCTGGAAAGGAGATCCGGTGCTTATTATCAAAGAACCTATTTCTAAAGAAGAATTAGAATCTTTACACATTTGTTTATATATTCTATCTAATCGTCACGAAGATGATAGTGGTGTGGGTGGGATGATAAAATTAACAGAAGTAGCGGTAAAAGCCTTGTCTCCAGGAATTAATGACCCTGGAACTGCTATTAATGCTATTTCTAAGTTAGGACAATTGGTAGAAAAAGCATTAAAAATTAAACCAAAAACCTTTTTTTGTGTACCTAACTGTGACATTACTGTTGTACATAATAAAATAAGCGCTTCAGAATTAATGCGTGTGGTGATCCAACCGATTCGTATGTATGCAAAAGCAGATAGTTCAGTTTCTTATGAGCTTTTAAATGCTTTGGTTTTTATAAGAGATAGTAAAGAGATTTATGAAGGCTATGTAGCACCCATACAAAATGAAATTATCTCATTAGTTAACGATTTAAACAACAATATAAGCAATGATAAGGATCTAAAACGTATCTTAGAGTTGTTACGAAATAGGACAATTCCATGGAAGCAGAACCAACATTAATTTGTATTCCGGATATCAGCGGATTTACACAATTTATGAGTACAACTGATATAGAATTAAGTTCAAAAGTTATACCTGCGCTACTAAATAGAGTGATTTATGCGAATAAATTAGATCTTAGAGTTTCAGAAATTGAAGGAGATGCAATTTTGTTTTATAAAACGGGACCATTACCTACGTTTACCGAGCTGGTCAATCAATGTCGATTATTTTATACAGAATTCTACGAACAACTAAAAATACTTCATAAAAAGTACAAAAACAGTAATCAAGGTAAGAGTATTCCTGATATGCTTGGTCTTAAAATTGTTTTACATTATGGCAGTGAGATAAGTTCGGTTCCTATAGGTAAAAACATAAAACTAATGGGGGAAGATGTGATTATTGCACATAGATTATTAAAAAACAAAGTACCAATAGATGAATATATATTACTTTCAGAAAACTTACGCTCTCAATACAAAGAGAACACAATCGAACGTAATTTTGGTTGGGGAGAACTTCACGATCGCAAAGCTGAATATAAACATATAGGTGAAATTAATTATAGTTATATCGATCTGCGCCCTCTATAATTAAAATACTAAGATTTTAAGATGATCTATCTATTTTATAATTGAATTGGAATTATTTACATTTTTGAAATTAAATCTTTTCAACTACTACATCACGATAATATTTCCTGCATTACAATAGAGTTAAGATAAATGGTATATGAGCAAAAGAACCGTGCTTATACACAATATCTTTGTAATGAGAGTAATAAGAAAGACTTATGCTCCTTAAAGATTACTAATTAATAATAAAATAAGACTATGAATTATTTGAATATAGAAGAAAAAAAATTGCTGCCAGTAGTACTAGAGCTAAATGTTTTATTAGCAGATTACAATTTATATTATCAAAAATTAAGAGGGTTTCATTGGAATATCCTTGGAAAAAACTTTTTTGATTTGCACGTAAAATTTGAAGAGTTGTATAATGATGCGAAAGTTAAAATCGACGAAATAGCAGAACGTATCTTAACATTACAACACCATCCTGCTAGTAGATTACAAGAATATTTGAAATTATCAGATATCGAAGAGGTATCTTCTTCCTCAATGAAGGATACAGAAATGATCGAAGAACTTCTAAAAGATCACGTGAAGATTCTAACACAAATGAAAGTGATATTAAAACATTCAGAAGAAGCTGGTGATGAGGGAACGATTGATATGATTGGAGCTTATATAAGAGAACTAGAGAAATTTAGTTGGATGTTAAATGCTTGGTCAAAAAGTACTTCAGATAATTTAGACACCAGTCTTATTAAATAAGAATTAACACAACAGAATAGAGTAATAATAACTAAAAATCGCAAAACATGAATATTTTAAAAACATTGATGATAATTGTCTTAAGTTTTTCTATGACAAATATGATCGCACAAAGTAACTCACAAACTGTAGAAACAAAAACAACCAAAACGTTTGAGTTTAAAAAAGACGGAAAAACGATTCCATACAGAGTAACAGTGTACAGAACAAGTAATACGCCTCTAAAACTTAAGAAGACAGATAAGAGTAAGTTGAATCAGGAAAGAAAGAGCATGAATGAGCAAGTAACTAAGCTAATTTATGTTGATAACGATCAATGGGATGATTATGACAAGTACATTGTTTTACGTTACGAAAAAGATCCTAATGATAGTTTCGAATTAAAGCCGACTGACAAAGGTTTTAAAGTGGTAGTGGATCAAAAAAATGTAGAGTACATTTTTGGAGAAGGTCTATATTTTGTAAACAATGAAGACAAAGACTTCTTTTTTGTAGACGAATTTGATACCATCTAGGAGATCATAACATATCAAAACTAATTTAAAGACTCTCGTCAATCGAGAGTCTTTAGTTGTTTTGCTAAAAAAAAGATTTTTTTATTTAACAAATATTTACAACCTTACTCTAAAATGTAAGCAAGATCGTTTTATTATTTTTGTTAAAAACTTAAACAAGTCATAAAGTTCTTTCTAAATAAACCCTATTATGTATAGTTATTCTAACCAGGCATTAGAAATTAATGTCACAGCCAAAGATACTGCAGGTACTGTTAAACAAATTCAAGAAGTTATTGGCGGTACCATCGAAGAGCGATGGGGAGAGTTTACACTTATCGTAAATAACCTTAACGCCCACGGTTCTATACGATTCATCACATTTGATTGGGGAGTTAGTTTGTTAGAATATGATATTATCTTCCATAAAGAGGTTGTTCTTATTATGGATGCCTCTGAATATAATCCAATTCATTTTGCATATTGCCTCACTGGATTTTGTGGTCATCGTTTTGGTTATCAGAAGGAGATACATACGCTCGAGAAATTTCAGTCAGTTATCATAACCAGTAGAGATGGTGGTTACAACTATGGATACTTTCCTAAAGAAGAAAAGCTGGAAATTAATGTCATACAAATAGCTAGAAAAAAATACCTGAAGAAGAAACTTAATAATGTTTCTCAATTAAATGAGAAACTATATCAGGTTTTTATGGATGAAGATCATGAAAAAGCTTTTGCCTATTTCGGTACCTATAATCTTAGATTAGCAGATAAAATATCAGCTTTGAGAAAGATAAAGCAAAAAGGGATGATTCGAATTTTGCAAATCGAAGGAATGGTATATCAAATTCTTTCAATGCATATACAGCAGCATGATAGAGCTATGAAAAAAGAGGTGTTACCTACTACCTTATTAAGAAGAGAGTTGACTATTATTCGTAGGCTTGCTAAGAAAATTATTAATAATGTATCGAAGGATTATTCTTTGGAACAATTATCCGAAGAAAGTGGATTGTCCCAAGCAAAATTACAAGAAGGTTTTAAAGTGTTATATACGAGAACAGTGACAGAATATATTCGTCACGTTCGGTTAGAAGTAGCTAGAGATCTTATTAGATCTACGGATATGAATATCTCGGAAGTTGTGTATTCTATTGGTTTTAGTAGTAGAAGTTATTTCTCCAAAATTTTTAAAGAGAAGTATAATATCAGCCCTAATGATTTTAAAAATAGTGTAGAAAGGCCAGTTGAACAAATTATGGCAAGCTAAACGCTGTTATTTAAAAATCTTACGGATTAAATATAATATTCCGTACTTTTTAACAGCACTAAGTATTGTAGAAACCCATTGATTTGGTAATAAATCTTGTTTTAATTGATCTTTTGTTACTTTCATTTCCTCAATACAAATTTGTCGTTGTAAATTGAGAACTTTCAAGTCTTTTTGGATTTCGCTAAATGAAGTATATTCTTTTCTCATAGTTTTTAGTCAAAAAATTCTTTACCTATTTTCTTAATTACTTTTTTATCGATTGATTTTCGTAGTAAGTAACTTATTCCAGTCATGATAAAAAGGAATGTTGCTACAAGAAGACATGAAAGACTATAGCTTTCTAAAATTTCTCCTAACCATAGTACAGAAGCAACCAGTAAAAAAATAAATCCTAAAAATAGCAAGCTGCCTATGATGGCAAGCTTGCTTAAATAGGAAAATGTTCGTGTTAGTTGCTGAAATATCTTCAGTTTGAAGTATTTTTCAGAAACTTCTACATACGTTTTACTAGTATCTAAAACAGTGCTGGCACTGTTATTAATGGAATCAAAAACGCTCATTATGATGTTTTTTGTAATTTTTGAGTTTTTGATTTCAATCTTTCTAATTTCTTTTCTAAAGAGGTAATTAAATCCTCAGCCTTATGACTTGCATCTGAAACAATTAATTCTAATTGATCATCTAATGTTTCTTTCTTTGAGGATAAGGTCGTATTTATTTTATCTTGGAGCGAAATAGCCTCATTTGCGATTCTATCTTTAGCGGCGGTTGTTTCTTTTGCAATTTTTTGTCTTGTATTTGATCCTTTATCAGGAGCAAATAAAATTCCTAAGGTAGTTCCTATTACTGTACCAGCTAGCACGCCTAATATGGTATTACTTGAATTACTCATTTTAATCTTTTTTAAAGGTTAATATTTCTTTATTACAAAGATCTTCAATCAAATAAGATTGTATTAACTCAAATCATGGAGATGTTAACGGATATCAACTTTAGTAAAAGGATCAAGATTTGATGTAAATGCGTTCATACTTTACATCTTCTCCATTTAATTTTGATTTGATCTTAGAAAGTAATAGCTCATTATACCAAGAAGTAAATGAGTTTAGATTTCATTTTCACGATGTAATGAACTCTTAAAAGAATATAAAATGAAAAACAAAATTCAAACAAATTTCCCTTTTACAGGAGAAGTTTTAAATACATATGATCTTTTTACAGATGATCAAATAGAAAATGCGTTAGAAAAGTCAGCTGAGACTTTTACCTCTTGGAGAAAAGTTACTCTAAAAGAAAAAGTAGAGATGCTTGCGCGATTATCTGATATTTTAGAAGAGAATAAAAAGGTATGTGCCAATCTAATTACTTTAGAAATGGGAAAACCTTTTAAGCAAAGCATTGCAGAAATAGATAAGTGTATTTGGCTGATAAATTTTTATGCAAAAAATGCAGAACAATTTTTATCAGATGAACTTATCGAAACTGATGCAGAAGAAAGTTTTATCAGCAAGGATCCTTTGGGAATCATATTTGGAATCATGCCTTGGAATTATCCTTTTTGGCAAGCTTTACGATTTGCTATACCTACGATAACAGCAGGAAATACCATTGTACTAAAACATGCTAATAATGTTTTAGGATCTGCTTTAATGATTGAAGATATTTTTAGAAAAGCAGGATATCCTGAATATTGTTTTCAAACCATAATTGCCACTCACGACCAAGTTGAAGATATCATAGCTGATGATCGTATAAAAGGAGTAAGTTTTACTGGTAGCGAAAAGGCAGGGAAGAAAATTGCGGAGCTTGCAGGAAAATATCTTAAAAAAATAGTCCTAGAACTTGGAGGAAGTAATGCCTGTATCATATCAGAAGATGCTGATTTAGATAAGTATATAGATACAATTGTTAAAGCTAGACTTCAGAATACCGGACAAAGTTGTATCGCAGCTAAACGATATATCGTAGAAGAAAAAATTTATGATAAGTTTTTAGAATATTACAATAATGGAATTCAAAAATTAAAGTTTGGAGACCCGCTACATCATGAAACGGATATTGCCACTATGGCAAGAGAAGATCTTGCAGAAGAAGTGGAACAACAGATTACTGAATCCGTAAATAAAGGCGCAAAAATTTTCATTGGTGGTAAACGAGATAAAGCTTACATAGAGCCTACTATTCTAACAGATGTTACTCCTGATATGCCAGTTTTTAATGAAGAGGTATTTGGTCCGGTAGCATCGATAATCAAAGCAGAAAACCTAAAGCATGCGATACAATTAGCATCAAACTCTAAATACGGCTTAGGTACAATGGTTTTTACCGAAGACCAGCAAAAAGTGAGAGAATTAATTAGTGAGATTCCCGATGGAGCGCTATTCGTTAATGAAATGGTTAAATCGGACCCTCGATTACCTTTTGGTGGTACTAAAGCCTCTGGTTATGGTAGAGAACTTTCCAAAGAAGGAATATTAGAGTTTGTAAATAAAAAGACAGTTTATATAAAATAATTTAAAAAAAGAAAAATACCTATATGAAATTTATAAAAGACGAAAATGAAGAAAGAAGAGATTACATTTTTCAAAAAAATAAGAAAACAAAACTGGGAGCTAAGTTCATACTTCTTGTATTAGCATTCTTAATTGTAGGAGTAGTTGCCTCTGGAATTTTTTTAGAATACTTGTAGTAGATTAAAATTTTCAAATGCGTCAATGTTGCTATGAAATAAGATAACATACCCTGTTTAGTCGTAGTATTTTTGATGTGAAGTTAAATGATGTTGAATTTTAAAAATAAAAAATGATAAAGAAAATAATATATATGTTTTTACTAAGTCCGATGATGATGTTAGCACAGAAGACTACGGTAGAACTCGCAGCGTTTGATGAGTTAAAAGTGTATGATGCTATTAATGTTACACTAATTAAAGCGGCAGAGAATAAAGCTGTCATTACTGGTGATGATGTCGACCAAGTAGCAATTGTTTCTAAAAATGGTAGAGTAAAAGTAAAAATGGAGATTGATAATATTCTCGATGGGAAAGATACCAACGTTACCATTTACCATACAGAAGATCTTGCCCTTATTGATGCAAATGAAAATTCGGTGATTACTTCAAATAGTACTATAGAATCAAAGTACATAACTATTAGAGCCCAAGAAGGTGCTGAAATAGATTTAAAAGTTAATGCAAAAAACTTGGATTCGAAAGCAGTATCTGGAGGAAAGATTAGTATTTCGGGTGATGTACCAAATCAGGATGTCTTAGTACGAACAGGAGGAAAATATTTTGCAAAGAAATTATCCGCAGAACAAACAGATGTTACAGTTCTTGCTGGAGGAAAAGCTTATATAAATAGTGATGAGTACGTGGATGCGAGTGTAACCGCTGGAGGCATCATTGAAATCTATGGAAATCCCGAAAAAGTAAAACAAGATAAAACCTTAGGTGGATCGATTGTGATCCGTAAGTAATTGTGTATGTTGATTCATAATTAAGTTTGATTGATGATGATTAAAGGGAGATTGAATTTGGGGTATTCATCTCCCTTTTTTCTTGAAAAGAAGAATAATAAGGTTTATAAAGAATAAAAAAAATGGCAAAAATAATAGAAGTTAAAATAGACAGAATACCAGATTTTATTGAAGTTGATGATGATAAAACAAATGAGGTGCTTATTCATACAGAACTTGAATTTCATCCACTAGACATAGAAACAAATATGGAGTATATATTACATCTTTTTGTATACGATGTACATGGTAAGAAAGATGTTCCAGTATTGATTTCTAATTGGGATGATACAAAGGTCTTAAGAGTGGCTAGAGATGATAGAAGAGATGATTTCTTATGTAAAGAAAGTGTGCTTATCAGATCAAGCGAAATCAATAAAAAAAGTGTAACCATAAAGACACCGATGATTTTGAAATTAGGGAAACTGCAAGAAAACACTTCGGTGTATACGAGAAAATTTGAAGTATTTGCGACTATGATACCTGCTGTTGACCGTGTGTCTAATTGGTCTAAACCATTTGAGTCTCAATTAGTATTTAAAAGCAAATAATAAGAATATGAACGTTTCGGAACAACTTTTATCGATATTACAAAATGAAGGAGTAAGACATATTTTTGGTGTGGCTGGAGATGCTCTAAATCCATTAGTTGATGCTATAGCAAAACAAGATGTGGTACAATGGGTAGGTGTTAATCATGAAGGAAATGGCTCATATGCTGCTTTTGCACAAGGAGAACTTGGTAATAATTTTGGAGTGTGTGCAAGTACTGTAGGACCTGGAGCATTACACCTTATTAATGGGTTGTATAATGCAAAAAAGGAGAGAACACCAGTAATTGCTATAACAGGTCAGGTTCCTGTAGAGTTCTTAGGAACAAATTATCATCAGGAAGCAGATTTGCAAAAAATATTTGATGATGTATGCGAGTATCAAGCAATCGTACGATCACCAGAAGAGGCTCCAAGAGTGATTCTGAGAGCAATTAAAATTGCTATTAATCATAATTGTGTTTGCAGAATCGAACTTCCTGGTGATATAGCTCAAATGAAAGCTAAAAATCACGATTATATCCATAAAGTTTTTAGATCCAAAAGTAATATCATACCACAAAATGATGAATTGATCGAAGCCGTAAATTTAATTAATGAAGCATCTACAGTAGGGATATTAGCTGGAGCGGGATGTAGAGATGCGAAGCAAGAAGTGTTAGCATTATCCAAAAAGCTAAAAGCACCAATTACCCATTCATTAAGAGCGTCTGATATTTTTGATCATTCTACACAAAATGTAGTAGGATTAACAGGCTTGATCGGAAATCCTTCGGGATATAAAGCAGTGATGGATTGTGACTTACTTTTAATGCTAGGTACCGATTTTCCATATAGTGATTTTTTACCCGAAAACACTAAAATCATTCAGGTGGATATAAGACCAGAGAATTTAGGAAATAGATGTCCTATTAATCTTGGTCTTCATGGCGATATTAAATCTACGGTAGCAAGTCTGTTAATAAATACAACGGATAAAGAAGATGATACCTTCTTAAAAAAATTGAAACAACAATTTGAAGAATGGAAAGAAGGAAATAGAGACAAAGCAGACCCATCACGAGATATGGAACCATTGCATCCACAAATATTTGCGAAAGCAATAAGTGATACAGCATCTGATGATGCCATTTTTACGATAGATACAGGAACGGCGGCAATTTGGGCTTCAAACTTTATGAATTTTAATGCAGAAAGACGAGTGATAGGATCATTTAATCATGGTTCTATGGCCGTAGGATTACCCTCAGCAATAGGAGCGCAGCTTTTACATACCGATCGAGAAGTATGGAGCCTTGTTGGAGATGGAGCTTTTAATATGTCATTACAAGATTTTTCTACAGCAGTACATAATAATCTTCCTGTTAAAATTATAGTTTTTAATAATTCGCAATTGGGGTTTGTAAAAATAGAAATGGAAGAAGCTGGATTAGCTCCTAACATGGATGCATTAAAAGTCAATAACTTCAATTTTGCTGAGTATGCTAAATTATGTGGAGGAGACGGTATTAGAGTAGAAAAAGCGAAAGATATTCTTACTGCAGTCGCATTAGCGAAAAAGTCAAGTAAGCCATTTGTGATAGATGCTGTAGTTACAAATGCAGAGCTCTCATTACCACCTAAAATAGGTTTTGAAGAAGTAAAAGGCTTTGGCATGTCAAAGATAAAAGAAGTGCTAAGAGCGTTTAATGGAGAAAAAGAACAATGGGAAAATATCAAAGAGGAGGTTGAAGCATATTTTGATTAAATCGATAAAAAATAAAAAATTATATACATATGGACATAGAGAATTTGGGGTTAACAAAAGAAAATTGGGAATATTTCTTAAAATGGGTTTGGGATTTCGTGCCGAGTCTTCTATCTGCTATTGTAATTTTCTTTATAGGTATATGGGTTATTAACCTTTTTAGTAAAGGATTAAAGAAGTTTTTTCAGAAAAGAGATTATGATGAAACCTTAGAACGATTTTTATATGATCTAATTAATTTAGGGTTAAAAGTATTATTAATCATACTAGTAATAACTCAGTTAGGAGTCCAAACATCGTCTCTGGTTGCAATATTGGGAGCTGCTGGTTTGGCTGTTGGATTAGCACTGCAAGGTTCTCTGGCAAACTTTGCCGGTGGCGTGTTAATTTTGTTTTTTAAACCTTTTAAAATTGGTGATTTTATAGAAGCGCAAGGAACATCAGGAACAGTGAAAGAGATTACTATTTTTACTACTAAACTAAATACTTTTGGGAATCAATTAGTCATAATTCCAAACGGGAAACTATCTAATGACAACATCACAAACTATTCAGCAGAAAATAAAAGACGAAATAAAATAGACATCGGAATTTCTTATAGTAGTAATATTAAACAAGCGAAGGATATACTATTAGAGCTGGTGAATGAGCAAGAAGCGGTAATCAAAGATCCCTTACCCGAAGTAGTAGTTTCTTCTTTAGGGGACAGTTCGGTGTCTTTATCCATACGTTATTGGGCATCAAATGAGGATTTTTGGGCGATACATTTTTACACAATGGAGCAAGCTAAAAAGAGACTTGAAGAAAATGGAATTTCTATACCTTTCCCACAACGTGAAGTTAGAATCCTGAGTACTACAACTAATGAAATGAAATAAAACCTTTAAAATATATTATGATGAGTGATAGACCAAGAATTAAAAACGAGGCACAGTATGAGGCGCTGCGCGAAAAAGGATATAGTAAAGAAAAATCAGCTAGAATTGCAAACACTCCAGATAGTGGTACAAAAGGAGGAAAAGCAACAAATTATGAAGACCGAACAAAAGATGAGTTATATGAACAAGCAAAGGATATCGGTATTGAAGGAAGATCAAAAATGAACAAGGAAGAGCTTATTGATGCATTACGAAATAATTAAACTTGGTTTTCTATTGGAAAGAAAAACATAAGTAGAATATTTAAATTTATAGATCAGAGTTTATCTGTTATACTCTGTCCAATAGGAAATTACTTTTGGTAATTTCTCTTTCAGATCTAAATAATTTTTAGGTTTTGTAATATAGCTATTGCCTCCTAATAAATATGTTTCCTTAATCTCTTCAGGTCTTTCAGAAGAGCTTAGAATTATAACAGGTACATTTTTTATCTGTTTTTTGTTTCTTAGGTAATTCAAAACTTCTAAACCGTTCATTTTAGGTAGTTTTATGTCCATAAGAATGCATTTTGGAGGATGAGTAATAAATTCTGAGGACTCAAAAAACTGAATTGCAGATTCACCATCTTCTAGGTATTTTATCTCACAATCCTTCATTTCTTTTTCGACAACACGTCTCATTAATTCTATATCAGTTCGGCTATCTTCTACAGAGACTATATAAGGTCTATTCATTTTCATAACATTTTTACAAGACAGGAAGTAACATTTATTTCCTTTCTTATCATATTCTCCAAGAATTATATATTTAGTTTCCTGGATTTGATGTAATTCAATTTGGTTAAAAATACCAAAAAATATGATTTTAAAGTTTTTGATATTTCCTTACAAATAGTAACAACAAAAATAAGTAAGACTTTCTCTAATGTTATTGTGAAAAATATAGATGTTAGCTTGATTGCTAATTGTTTGTAATTGGGAAATATAATTTGAATTCTGAACCGACTCCTTTTTCGCTCATTGCGGATATAGAACCATGATGTGTTTGCATGATTTTATGGCAAATCGCTAGACCTATACCTGTTCCTTTATATTGTGTTTTTTCATGAAGACGGTGAAATAGCTTAAAAATAGACTCTTTGTGTTTTGGGTCAAAACCTATACCATTGTCTTTAAAAGTGATTTCTAAGAAATGAGATGATGAATTCTCTAGATTTTCGGATAAATTATGATGTATCCAAAGTTCAGGAATAGCGTTAGTTTTTCTATATTTTATAGCATTAGAAATCAGATTTACAAATACTTGTTTGATTAGAAACGGTATTCCATATATTTCTGGAAAATTAATAGTATGAATTTGCACCTGATGTTTACTAATTTCTTCTTCTAGTTCTATGAATGCATCTTGAAGAATGGTATTCAAATTAATTTTTTCAAAAGGAAGCTGCTTTTTTCCGATGCTAGAATAGTCTAGAAGATGAAGAATAAGTTGCTGCATTCTCTCCGAAGAATCGCTTATTTTATCTAGATAGTTAAGAATTTTATCAGGAATCGTTTCTTGATCTACGTTAAGTATGCGTGAAATGAACATTCTTATTTTTCGTAACGGTTCTTGTAGGTCATGACTAGCAATATGGTTAAATGAATCTAGTTCTTCATTTATGGTGAGAAGCTCTTGATTTTTTTCTTTTAGTAGTTTTTTGGATTTGATTTCTTCGGTAACATTTCGAATAACCCCTAGCATCATTTGGCCGTCTCTTGAAGGAATAAAATGAGCGTTTAAAGAAAAATATAAAAGCGTATGATCATTTTGTATAGAAAATTCAAACGGAGGTAATACATCCTCATACTGCAAAGTCTCAATTAGTGAACGAAGTTTAGCACTTTTTTGTTCATCCAAAAAGCAAAATACTCCTTCATTTTGAAGGCATTTCGCATCAATTGTGTCTTTAAAAAGTTCTCTTATGTTTTCTGAGAAGACCCAAATGTTTTTGTTAATATTCCACCTAAAACTAGCAGTTTTTGATATCTGTTCTGAGTCATTAAGGATCGTATTTTGAAACTCTAAATGACGTAAAGAATCTCTTAATTGAGCTTCCACTTTTTTTAGTTTGCTGATATCTTTAGAGGTAACAATAATACCATTGTTTTGTTTGATCACCTTACCTTCTAACCAAACAGTCTTTTCTTCAAATTCAAATTCTCGTTCATAAGTTATCTCAAAATTTTCCTTATTGTAACAGGCAGTATATATTTCGAAAAGACCGTTTTCAAAAATTACAGGAAAAATTTCTGAAGCACTCTTGTTAATTAACAAATCAATACTTGATTTTATATATTTTTCAAAATTATTGGTGATATACACTAATTTAAAATCAACAAGTTGTTCTTGTTCAAAAATTGGTGTAAAATAACTAATAATACTTTCTGAACGATCAATAAGTGATTGTAAAAATTCTGTAGATTCTACGTCTATAGTAAGTGCAATATGATCATTTTTATGAGTCAAAAACGTATGATTTTATCAAGCTAAAATTAATTTTAAAAAGAAGAGAACAAATTACAACATTATTGCCTAATAGAGATAAAGTTTATGTCTAAATTTTGAAGATCAGCTCTTTAAAAACATCATATTAATGGCTGATTTTAGTAAAGAAAATAAATTGACTCAATAATGATATGAATAATCTCAATACAGTTAAACATAAATATGTAAAATATAGAATGATTGATTATATTTGTTTAATCTTTTAAGATTATAATTAAACGTTTGGTAACAAAATTAATGTTCTAATTCATGAAGTTTTATCTAAAATACGATATGGATGTAATTTTCAGAAAGACTTTAGAACAACAGCTAAGCAATTTGCAGGTGGCTTATAAGATCAATGGTTTAGGCGAGATAGAGTTTTTGCAATCGTTGAGCGCAGAAAAGGTAAAAGAGCTTACGGTTTTACTTTCGGTTTATGGAATAGAAATCATCAATGATCATAAGAGTGAAATTGTCCAAAGAATTAAAGATGCGATTTCGGAAATGGTACTAGATACTTCTTCCGAAAGAAATCATAAGTTATCAGAGTATTTGCCAAACAAATTAGAATATTCTTATACTTATTTGTCTAGCTTATTTTCAGAAAGCACGTATACTTCTTTAGAAAATTTTTTAATTATAAAACGTATCGACAGAGTAAAGCAAATGTTGGTTCATGAAAAGTTAACACTTTCACAGATAGCATTTGAGTTAGGTTATAGCAGTAATGCTCATGTATCAGCTCAATTTAAAAAAATAACAGGATTGACTCCCACGGTTTTTCAAAAAATTATTAAAAAACGTTCTGAGAACAAAACATCATTTAAGCAATCTTAATTTTGGTAAAATGTATCTAGATAGACTCCATATAGCATTAGTAGAAGATGACGAGGACGATAGAATGTTTTTTAAGGATGCTATAGACGAGATCCAAATGAAGACAAATCTTTTGCTTTTTGGGAATGGACAAGAGTTCTTGGATCATATTTTACTTCCTGGTCAATCTCTACCTCATTTGGTGTTTTTGGATCTCAATATGCCTATAAAAAACGGGATAGAATGTTTAGAAGAATTAAGAGCTCAAGAGCGATTCAAAAATTTATCTATAGCGATCTATTCTACTTCCTCTTCTGATCAAGATATAGAGGACACTTTTATCAAAGGTGCCAATATATATATCAATAAACCAAATGACTTTAATAAACTGAAATCTGTCATTTCAGAGGTTTTAAAGATTAATTGGCAATATCATACTTCTAATTTAAGTCGAGAAAACTTTCTTTTAAGAGTTTAATCTTTTGATTGTAAGTCGTTTATTCTTTCTGTAGTGGTAATTATATAACATTTTCCAAAAATTATATAATACTATTTTTTGTGTTGTTTAAGAAATTTACATAAAAAATAAACAAGATTCCTATGAAGACTAAACATTATGCAAGGGTAAGCAGAATCTTTAAAGATTTAAAAAATTATCCAAACAGCTCTGTTATAAATAGTGATAACAGTTCATCTGATAGAACATCAGTTAAATCCGTAAAAGTCGATTTTTTATCTAATCCTGGGATTTGAATCATCTTTTTTAGAAACTCTTAAACACAATCAATCTTAAAAATTTCGAAACGTTATGAAAGCTTCAGAAAATAAATCAATCATTTCTAGTAAATATCTGGATGCGTTGGCTTCTACTTTAAACATAGATTTTCCGGGTGATCAAAATGATGTTGTATTGCCCATACATTCAGAAAAAGCATTCGGGCATGTTAATTTTTTCTCCTCTGGAAATTATAAATGGTATACTGAAATAAATATTAATTGTCATGTAGATATTAAGGTTCCGCTACTAGAGGATAGTTTAGGGTTGATTCATTTTATATATTGTTCCAAAGGAAGTGTTACACATGAATTAGATGGAAATAAGCAGATGTTGAACGAATTTCAAACAGCCATCATATACGATAAGAAATTGTCTTATCTTTCGTTCACCGAAGGTGAGGAGGCAAAGGTTGTTATTATATCGGTAGCAAAGCCTAGTAGTGTTTTGTTTTCGAATATTGCCAGGGATATTCATAACTTATTCGAAGGCAAATTGGTAAATGAAAAGTTTAGTTATTATGGATCCTCTAATCTTAAAATTTCCGAAGAGGTCGCAAAGATAAATACTACCAATAAAAAAGGGCTTGTTAAAAAATTATATGTTGAAAGTATTATCCAGATGATTTTGGCAATGGAAATTCAGCATCATCAAAAAGATTTAGATTCTCAAAATGAATTATACGGAGTGTTAACCCTTAGAGAACAAAAGATCGTTAAAGAAGTTGCAAAAGAAATACGTGAAAATTGTGATTATCCTTTCTCTATCAAATACCTAATGGATCAAACAGGACTTTCTGCTGCTAAACTACAAGATGGATTTAAGATGTTATATAATCGAACTGTTACTGATTATGTGAAAAATACGAGAATAGAAAAAGCTGAAAACTTAATAAAGACAACAGATCTCAATATATCGGAAATTGTTTATAGCATAGGATTTACGAGCAGAAGCTATTTTTCTAAAATTTTTAAAGAAAAATACAATTGTAGTCCGCGACATTATCAAGAGAGATCTAGAGATTACTCCTTTTCGAGAATTGCATAAACCATAAAGCTTATTCCAACAAAATGACCGCATGAAGATGCGGTCATTTTGTTGTAGTGGATGTTAGCAAGCTAACTAGTAAGCTTTCATTCCTTCTTTTCTTCTTTCCAGTTGATCTTTTAAATCTCGGATTGTTTCATTGATAGCATCGATAAAATTATTTTCATCGGAGGAAGCATAAATTCTTGGTCCAGGAGCACTTAATCGTATACCACAATGATGAGCTTTTTCATTATTGGAGGCATTCGTTTTCTTGAAAAAGATATCTGCTCTAATCACAAAAGGAAATTTTTCTTCGATCATATCGAGCTTATCTTTTACCTGCGTTTCTAGGCGGTCACTAGCACTAATGTTAGTATATTCAAAAATGGTTTTCATTATATAATTTTTTGTAGATTATCTATTTATCTCATGATTTATTAAAGATTAGGAATTAATCATTTAGATTTTTAAGAGGTTGATTATTGTTTTGTTCTAAACCATTTTCAGATGAATATAGTCCATTAGTTATGGTGCCGTAGTTCCCATTAAACGTAAACTCTCGTTGTAACATTCGAGTTCGTTTAGAAGGATCTTCCTGATCTCTTAAATCTTCAGGAAGATCATCTGGATTTCCTCCATAATATCCCAGAGCAATTGCTGTAGCAATGTGATACTCATCAGGAAAATTAAATTCCTTTTTCGCTTTTTCATAATTTACACCGGCCATTTGGTGTAATCCTATTCCCAAATGTTGAGCCTGAGCTGTAATGTTTCCAACAAAAAGGCCTAGATCATGTCGCGCATGAAAGTTCTCTTCGCCTTCATCTGTTGTTTTTTTGAAGGCAGTTAATAAAAGTACTGGCGCATTTGTTGCCCATGATTTATTAAAATCACTAAGACAGGCTTCTATTCTTTTGTAAGTTGAACTGCCTTTAATGGCCCAAATGATTCTCCATGGTTGTCTGTTATACGAACTAGGAGCCCATCTTCCTGCTTCAAAAAGAGTTCTTAATTCCAATTCGGATACCGGAGTTTCTGAGAAAACTCTAGGTGAATAGCGCTCTTTTAATATTGGTAGTATGTCAAATTTTGTTTCTTTTTCTTCTGCAATTATGTTTCCCATATGTAATGTTTTAAAATTATGTGTAACCTAGAATGGTTACGACGAGTAGTGAAGTAATAAGCCGTGTAAGAAAGGTCAAATAACTTGATCTTTCTTACACTTATATGCTTATAAAATATGATTACAACTTTCTCGCGAGTGTTCTGTTGTTATGCATTAACAACTTGTTCTTCATGTTTACCTTCGCATAGTTCTTCGATAACTTTATCGATAAAAGCTGGTAAATCATTAGGATTTCGGCTAGTGGTAAGACCACTGTCTACAACTACAGCTTCATCTTTCCATTTAGCACCTGCATTGATAACATCATCTTTAATAGAATGGTAAGAAGTAACTTCTCTATTTTCAATTACTCCTGCACTAATTAATAGCCAAGGAGCATGACATATAGCTGCCACTGGTTTCCCGCTTTTAAAGAAAGACCTAATAAATTCTAATGCATCATTATTTGTTCTTAAGATATCTGGATTTATAACACCACCTGGTAAAACTAGCGTATGATAGTGTGATGAATTTGCATCAGCTAATGTTTTATCCACTTTAATGGATTTTCCCCAATTACCGTCTTCCCAACTTTTTATCTCTCCAGTAGTATCAGATATGATATGTACTTCAGATCCTTCTTTTTTTAAAGCGTTATAAGGCTCAAATAATTCCGAAGCTTCAAATCCATTTGTAGCAAGAATAGCTACGTTTTTGTTTTCTAATTTCATAGGTTTTAATTTTTTACAGTTTATGCTATTTTCTGTAAAGGTACTTGTAACCTATTGTTATCGGGTGCTTAAAAAAGAGAGAAGTTAACTCATATGCTGGTAACGTAATTTTTAGGTCAGATATATTTGATTTTTGAATTCAGTAAAGTGTAGGTAAGATTTTTTAAAAAATCATTACCAATAAAAATGATACTCCATATAGTATTATGGAACCTATTAGTAATAGGAATAAAGATTTAGTTAGTTTCTTTTTGAAATTGATTTTGTTCGGCATGTAAATTTTATAATTGTGGTTAACCAGTTATTACAAATAATAACCTAACGCATAATAACTTCTTTTACTGCTAGAGTCAAGAGTTTTAACAGGGTTTAACCATTTTTTGTTATAATTATGAGAATGGCTTAGTACTACTTGATTTAGAATAAAAAATGTAAGACTCTTCCTTTTTTAGATGAATTAGAATTTTAGTGTCAACATAATTAATCATCAATCTTTATACATCAAAATTTGATCTTCTTCAATGATTACTAGGATTGATGTAGTACAGGAAACTTATCTAAAACAAAAAAGTCCAACATTTCTGTTGGACTTTTGCTCCCCCTCTTGGGCTCGAACCAAGGACCCTTTGATTAACAGTCAAATGCTCTAACCAACTGAGCTAAGGAGGAATATGCTTTTGCAAATGTAGAGTGTTTTTCTCTTTTGCGAGTGCAAATATATACTAATTTTTGATACTCAAAAAGTTTTTTTTAATTTTTTATCATTTTCCGAAAATTGCACGATAAATATCGTTACCATTTGCGAAAAGAAGTAAAGCGATTAAGATTACAAAACCTACTAGTTGCGCATACTCCATAAATTTGTCATTTGGCTTTCTTCCTGCGATAATTTCATATAATAAAAACATTACATGTCCACCATCCAATGCAGGAATTGGTAGAATATTCATAAATGCTAAAATAATCGAAATAAAAGCGGTTGTACTCCAAAAAGCTGCCCAATCCCAAACAGGAGGGAATAAATTACCGATAGCAGCGAAACCACCTATTTGCGTAGCTCCTTTTTTTGTAAATACATATTTAAATTGTGCGATATAGTCGTGTAATTTCCAATAACTATAATCGAACCCTTTTCCAATACTTTCTACAAAAGAATATTGTTCTCTATTAATTTTATAAAAAACAGGATAAACACCAATAGTTCCTTTTTCATCGGTCTTAACAGAAATTGTCTGTTCCGATCCATCTCTAAGAAAAGTGATATCGATTTTTTGATCTTCTTTTGGTTTTACTTCTTTTTGAAATTCATTCCACCATGTTATTTTCGTACCATTCACTGATAAAATTTTGTCTCCATTTCTTAAACCTGCTTTGTAAGCTGGTCTATCAGCTACCACGGTATCTAATATTGGTTTAAGTCGGATATCAAATGGCTCCATTACTCCTTCTTGGAACATAGTTTTACCTATATCTTCTGGAAGGTCAATAGTTTTTGTGCTACCATCAGCTGATAATACAGTAATATTTTGAACATCTCTTAAAAAGAGAAACATATTGATATCGGTAGCATCTTTAAAGTCTTCTCCATTTACTTTTAGAATTCTATCTCCATCTCTGAAACCGTATTTTTCAAAGATTTCAGCCACTTCATATCCATCAGGAATATCTTCCATAGAAACGTAAGATGTACCCCAAGTGAAAATGATAGCCATATAGATTAAAAACCCTAGAATAATATTAACAGTTACTCCACCAAGCATAATAATCAATCGCTGCCAAGCAGGTTTAGATCTAAATTCCCAAGGTTGTGGAGGACCTGCCATTTGTTCTTTATCCATGCTCTCATCTATCATTCCAGAAATTTTGACATAACCGCCTAAGGGTAACCAACCGATTCCGTAAACAGTTTCGCCAATTTTTTTCTTAAATAGAGAGTATTTTACATCAAAAAACAAGTAGAATTTTTCTACTCGAGTTTTAAATAATTTAGCAGGAATAAAGTGTCCTAATTCGTGTAAAACGATTAAAATGGACAAACTTAATAATAGCTGTAATGCTTTTACAATTATTGGACTCATAGGGTCTAATTCAAAATTAAATCACGCAAAAGTAACCTTTTAGACTAGTTTATAAAAGAAATCAGGTCTACAGATGTAGGTTTTAGTATTTTTTTAGCGAAAACAATAATTTCTTATACGATAAACCTCGTAATTTTGTTATTCTTAAAAAAACAGGTATGCTTCGCTTTTTTTCCAAGTACAAATTCTTTGCCATTGTACTATTTGTATTATCTGCAATTATAATTTCAATTATTTATTCTATTCTAAAACCTAAACGCGTTCTTAGAGTGTATGAACCAGATATGGTAGCTACTGAATTAGTAGATAGCACCGTACAACACGTTCGTAAATATCATAAAATTGCAGATTTTAGTTTATGGAATCAAAATGGTAAGAATATTACACAAGCAGATTATAACGATAAAATTTATGTAGCAGATTTCTTTTTCACTACATGTCAGACAATTTGTCCAATTATGACAGATCACATGAAGTTAATTCAGAATAGATTAAAAAAAGACTCTGAAGTAAAGCTACTATCTCACACAGTAATTCCAGAAACAGATGATGTGCCGCAATTGAAGGAGTATGCAAAACGAAAAGGTGTTGATGATACCAGATGGAACCTAGTTACCGGAGATAAAAAACAAATTTATGATCTGGCACGTAAGTCTTACTTAGTTGCCAAATCAAATGGAGATGGTGGACCTTATGATATGATTCATACCGAAAACTTTGTATTGGTTGACAAAAAGAAGCGGATTAGAGGGTTTTATGATGGTACAGATTTAGAGGAAATAGAACGTTTGTTAGAAGATATAGAGGTTTTAAAGGAAGAAAATGTAAAATAACACAGCTGCCATATGTTATTGGTAAGCCTGACAGCTGTGTTTCTAGGGATTACTCATAAATTTTAAGAATGCATACGCTTGCATACTTAAAACATTGATGGTCGCAGATTTCTGTCATTACCATTCTGGTTCCAGACCTATAGTGAATGAAGTAGGAGTGCATCTAGTATATGAAACAAGAACCCCATCTTCATTTACATAACAGATTAGTTTTTCGTCCCATCCATCAGGACAATCCGGTCTCCAAGGTGGTAAGTTTTCTGCAGTAGGGATGACTAGTTTGTCGAAGACATCAACCTTTCCATCTACCGAAGAAATTGTAAAACTTGTAATAAAAGCATTACGCAATCTATAGGATAGTTTACTTCCTGTTTTTTCGTTTCTAGCTACGAGGTACTCACCATCTTTCTTTGGTATTCTAACAGTATATTCATCATACTTTTCAATTTTATCAGCTTTATCATCATTAAACAAGTTGATGTTTTCTGAATCTGGACTATTCTTTTCACAAGAAGAGATAACTACAACGAAGCAAATTGAGAATACTTGAAGTAGTAGGTTTTTAAGATTTTTCATTGTTATAGGTTTTAATTACAAATAGAATTTTTTCTTACTCTATTGAAGGCTTTTCAGTTTCCGCCTGTTTCTAAATTTAGATGGGTTGAAAGTAATTTCGATTTCTGGTATCAGTGTCCGAGAATTTTGAATTTCAAGGATTTCGGACTGTTTTTGAGGTGAAACACCTTTTTTTAATAGGATACAGACCCTTTTATGAACGTATTCCAAAAAATATCATAAAACCTTGTATTAATCATGTACATAGTTTTCTCAATAGAGTTTTTTCCATTACTTTTGCCTTGTTTAAAATTATTCTAAATAAAGCTTGAAAGTCACCATTGCACATCTCAAAAAAGGTCAACGAGGATTGATTAAAGAAATTACTTCGGATACGATTCCTCTTAAGTTACTGGAAATGGGTTGTTTACCTGGTAACGAAGTGCAGTTGGTTCAAACAGCTCCCTTTCAATGCCCAATGTATCTTACAATTAATGGTAGTCACCTAGCCATTCGAAAAGAGATCGCTTCACAAATAGAAATTGAAATTATTTAACCAGATTACTTTTTATGGCTAAGCAGATTAAAGTTTCACTTATAGGAAACCCGAATACGGGTAAAACCTCTGTTTTTAATTTGCTTACAGGGTTAAACCAACAAGTTGGTAATTATCCTGGTATTACGGTTGAAAAAAAAGAAGGTATTTGTAAACTACCAAGAGGAGTAAAAGCTCATATCTTAGATTTGCCAGGAACTTATAGTCTTAATGCATCTTCTTTAGACGAGAATGTGGTGATAGAAATATTACTCAATAGAAAGGATAAAGATTTTCCGGATGTAGCTGTGGTAGTAACAGATGTAGAAAACCTGAAAAGAAATTTATTATTATTTACTCAAATTAAGGATTTAGAAATCCCAACAATTCTGGTCATTAATATGGCAGATCGTATGAGTAAAACAGGTATTTCCTTGGATATTCCATTGCTAGAAAAAGAGTTGAATACAAAGATTGCATTAATAAGTGCTAGAAAAAATCAAGGTATAGATGAGCTAAAGGAATTAATTCTATCCTATAAAACACTCCCAGTAAAACCTTGTCTCAATGCGTTAAGTTTTGATCCTGATTATTTTGGAAGACTTCAAAAGGCTTTTCCAGATCAATCTTTGTATAAACTATGGTTGGTAATTACTCAGGATGTAAATTTCAGAAAAGTAGAAAAAAAGAAACTGTCTATATCACCAGATTTTGAAATTAAATCAGAGAGTGAATTAAAACGATTTCAACAAAAAGAAACTATAAAGAGATATCAGTTTATTAATCAGGTGCTCAAAAAAGGTCTCTTTGTAGACGAAAAATCTGCTACTGGATTACGTGCTCGGCTGGATAGAGTATTGACCCACAGATTTTGGGGTTATTTTATATTTTTTGCAATCCTATTATTAATATTTCAAGCTATCTATGATTGGTCTTCTTATCCAATGGATCTAATAGATGAGGGATTTGCTTGGTTAAGTGAGAGTACTAAATCTTTATTACCAGCAGGTCCTTTTGTAGATCTTATTACAGATGGCATTATTCCGGGATTAGGAGGAATTGTCATTTTCATTCCGCAAATAGCATTTTTATTTCTCTTTATTTCCATTTTAGAAGAAAGTGGTTACATGAGTCGTGTTGTTTTTCTTATGGATAGAGTAATGCGAAAATTTGGACTTAGTGGAAAAAGTGTTGTCCCATTAGTATCAGGAACAGCTTGTGCTATTCCGGCCGTTATGGCTACAAGAAATATTGAAAATTGGAAAGAAAGATTAATAACGATTTTGGTAGTCCCATTTACAACCTGTTCTGCAAGATTACCAGTGTATCTAATTATTATTTCCCTTGTGATTCCTGATAAAAAAGTAGGATGGGTGTTTAGTTATCAAAGTTTAACGCTTATGTTATTGTATTTTATAGGATTTGGAGGAGCGGTAGGAGCAGCCTGGATATTGAATAAGGTACTTAAAACAAAAAGTAAAAACTACTTTGTAATAGAAATGCCTGGTTACAAAGTTCCTTTATTAAAAAATGTACTTATTAATGTTGTAGAAAAGACGAAAGCGTTTGTTTTTGGTGCTGGAAAGATCATTATGGCACTTTCTATTATTCTTTGGGTATTTGCGAGTTTCGGTCCTAATGAACAATTTAGTAATGCAGAAGAAATTGTTACTGCAGAATATCCAAACTTATCTCAAGAAGAATTAGATCAGAAAATTGCATCTCACAAACTAGAATATTCGTTTATAGGTTATGCAGGAAAGGCTATTGAACCTATCGTAGCACCTTTAGGGTATGATTGGAAAATAGGTATTGGAATTATTAGTTCTTTTGCGGCTCGTGAAGTTTTTGTGGGAACACTAGCTACTATTTATAGTGTAGGAAGTGATGAAGAAGAAACTATAAAAAATAGAATGGCTGCCGAAGTACATCCGGTTACTGGCACTCCATTATTTAATTTAGCAAGTGGAATTTCATTATTATTGTTCTATGCTTTTGCCATGCAATGCATGAGTACTTTAGCAATTGTAAAAAGGGAAACTAACGGTTGGAAATGGCCAATGACACAACTGGTCTTTATGAGTGTTTTAGCATATAGTGTTGCACTTATTGCATATCAAGTTTTAAAATAGCATATTTTTTGCTAGTATAAATGTATTATAAATATGAAGACGATAAGTTTTTGTATTTTTAAACGACTAAAAAACTATGAATTTACTTATTCAAAATATACTTGTGATTGTTGTTGTTGCTTTAGCAATTGGTTTTTTAGTAAAAAAATTCTTTTGGAAACCTCAAACCTCTTCAGTGAGTAAAAAATCTGGTGCTTGCGGTAGTAATGGTTGTGGTTGTCATTAAACATATATCATGGCTGCTATAATAATTCTTATTGCTTATTGGTATGATTATAAATCCAATAAAAAACAGTTTATAAAAGATTTAAAAGGAGGTTTGTTTTTTGTATTCCTTTTGTTTAACGTATTTGGATTGCTGTTTTTTGTTCTAGACCAAGGAATCGTGGTTTCAAGTTTATCTTTAGGAATAGCAATACCAAGTATATTATGTATCAAGTTCTTTATGAGTAGAATATTTTCTTCTTCTTATCGAAGGGTTACTGCTGATTAAATATACTCCTACAAAAATAAAGGCACAACATAGTAATTTTGTAACCGTGATATCTCCCTTGTATTGACTATCGGCAATGAAATATGCTATACTACCCACTAATAACATAGCTATGGCAGGTTGTACATAAATATAGCTACTAGATACTGTAGGCTTCACATATTGTAGCGCAAACATATTTAATAGGTATGCTAAAAAGGTTGGACCAATAATTACATAAAATAGGGATGTCCAATTGCTAGCGGTGTATGTAGTGAAGTCTGTTTCTAGTAATTGGCCAATACAAAAAGGAAACATGAAAATGAAACCAAAGAAAAAAGTCCATACTATTACTGTTAGTGGTTGGTATTTAGACATCATTGGTTTTACTAGAACAAGGTAAAAGGCAAATGACAAGGCGTTTAAACCAATAAAAATATTTCCTTTTAATGAACCTGTTCCTATTCCCGAATTGCCCAAGTAAATTAATAAAATAGCCCCACTACCTCCTATAAAGATTCCGAGAATTCTGGACAATGTCAGAGGTTCTTTTAATAAAAAATAACTAATAACTACTGTGAATATAGGCATTGCAGTAACAATAATGGCTGCATCTACTGGAGAGGTTAGGCTAAGACCATTCATGGAAAAGTATTGGTTCGTAGCTACTCCTAAAAGACCGCAAATGAGTAATCTGGGAATATCTTTTTTTTCTACTTTTTCTTTTACGAAGGATTTTAAAAGTAGAAATAATAGTCCAGCTCCTGTAATTCTCAAAAATACAAGTGCAGATGCTCCAATTTTATTAGGCATTAGCCCTTTTGCTACTAAATAATTTGCTCCATAAATCATATTAAGACTGAGTAAAGCAATGTGGGCTTTAGCTTTGTTTGAAACCATTGGATAAAGAAACTAAATATAAATTGATTATTTTACAAGCAATTCTAAATAATAACTAGAAGGATCAATTTTCTGTCCGTTCGCTGGATAAGGACTTAAGTTGTAACCAAAAATCTTTTTTTTATCCGATTGTATTAGTTCTTTTGGTTTTATGGGATTAATTCCACTGGCGCTTATGATATATTCTTTTTCTTCTACCAAGGTGTCATTTTCATAAATTCCTATAATCACCTTTGCTTGCCCAGCCCAAACACAGCTTACACCTGTTGGACATCGCGAGTCTTCCACAACGTTGATAAAGTGAATACTCTTATTTCCAAACAAGGCTTTTTTACCAGCTTTTAGTTTTGTTATGATCTGTGGCGATTCTTTTTTCTCATGAGAACTTTGAGCATCAATTTTTGAGAAAGAAAAGAATAGGAATAAAAAAATCAAAAGGTATTTCATCATAAAAGCTTTAAGGTTAAAGGTATGTGAAAACTTATTATTAATTACCGAATTTATGAACAGTTTATAAATTTTCATAATATCTTTATACTCTTATATGTCCAAAAAAAAAGTCATCATTGTTGGATCTGGAGTCGCTGGATTGGCTGCGGCTATACGCTTGAGGAATCAAGGGTTTGAGGTAGTGGTTTTTGAAGCTAATTCGTATCCTGGAGGAAAGCTCACAGAAATTTATGAAAAAGGCTATCGATTTGATTGTGGCCCATCCCTTTTTACTATGCCACAATTTGTGGAAAACCTTTTTGAAATCTCTAATAAAAATATTTCCGAATACTTTGATTATACGAAGAAAGAGGTGGTTTGTAACTATTTCTACGAAGATGGAACAAAATTTACTGCTTTATCTGACATAAATGATTTTGCAAGAGAAGCAGCACAAATCTTTGATGTAAAAAGTGATCATATTCTAAAATATTTTAAGAGAAGTAAATTGAAATATGACCTTACATCTTCCTTATTTCTCGAAAATTCATTGCATAAACTATCTACATACTTGTCCAAGGACACATTAAGAGCTATTGCAGGAATCAATAGTTTAGGTATTAATACAAAATTACATAGTTATAATGCTGAGATTTTTAAAGATCCAAGATTAGTTCAGTTTTTTGATAGGTTTGCAACCTACAATGGATCATCGCCGTATCTTACACCAGGAATAATGTCTATGATTCCTCATTTAGAACAGCATTATGGTACTTTTTTTCCAAAAGGAGGGATGCATCGTATTACAAAAGCATTATATCAATTAGCACTAGATTTAGGGGTTCAATTTCGTTTTGATACGAAAGTTGAAGAAATCTTAATCGAAAATAATAAGGCAGTTGGTATAATCGCAAATAAAACTAAGGTACTTGCTGATATTATTATATCTAATATGGATGTTGTACCAACATACAAGAAGTTATTACCTAATCAAAAGGAACCGAGAAAAACTCTAAAACAACCAAGATCTAGTAGCGCCCTTATTTTTTATTGGGGAATCAAAAAAGAATTCCCAGAATTGGATTTACATAACATCTTTTTTTCTGAAAATTATAAAGAGGAATTTGAATATATTTTTGAAAAGAAAGATGTGTATAAAGACCCAACTATTTATGTAAATATAACTGCAAAAAATGAACCGAACGATGCTCCAAAAGGATGTGAAAATTGGTTTGTGATGATCAATGTTCCCGGTAATGAAGGTCAAAATTGGGATGCAATTATTGAAAGTTCTAGAAAACAAATTATAGAAAAACTTACTAGATTACTCGATGTGCCAATCAAGGAATATATAGAAACAGAATTAATTTTAGATCCTAGAAGTATAGAAACAAAAACACAATCATATCAGGGGTCTTTATATGGATCTAGTAGTAATAATAAGTTTGCAGCGTTTTTGAGACATCCTAATTTTTCTAAAAAAATCAAAAAGCTATATTTCTGTGGAGGAAGTGTACATCCAGGAGGAGGTATTCCGTTATGTTTGCTATCAGGAAAGATAGTTGCCGAATTAATTCAGAAAGAGCATAAACATGAATAATCTATGACAGCAGAAAGAAAGCAAATTATATCATTCGTTGTAATCTGGTTATTTACTGTTTCTGGGATTATTGGTATTCTATGTGGTTACGAAGATTGGTTCTTACCACTAACTCCTTTGAATTTATCAGTTTATACCGTGCTAATTTTTTGGATGTCTAATACAAGGAAACGATTAATTATTGCAATGTTAATCCCCTTTTCTATTGGTATGATAACAGAATATTTGGGGGTCAATCATGGATTGATTTTTGGGAATTATCAATATGGTGATAATTTAGGTAGTAAAGTTTTAGGCGTTCCGTGGATAATAGGGGTTAATTGGGCTCTTTTGGTGTATACCTCTGCTGCAATTGCTAAAAAAATACACTCTAATATATTTATCGCTTCAGGTTTGGGAGCATTGTTGATGGTAGCGCTGGACATAATTATAGAGGTTTCTGCTCCTAGGTTTGATTTCTGGGAGTTTGATAAAGGTATAGTACCTATCCAAAATTATATAGGTTGGCTAGTTACCGCATGTATTGTTCAAGTTTTATTTCAAAAAGCTTACAAAACCTTGCAATACGCATTGTCAATTCATATTTTCATAGCAATATTTATATTTTTTACCACATTTTTGTTTTTCTAGATGCAGCGATATGATTACATCATAATGGGTTCTGGAGCTTCCGGATTAATGTTAGCTTATCATATGGCAATGGATCCGTTTTTTGAAAAAAAGCAGATTCTTCTCATTGATAAAGAAGAAAAAAATCAAAATGATCGTACTTGGTGTTTTTGGGAAAAGGAAGTTGGTATTTGGGATCCTATAGTTAGTAAAAAATGGGAAAATGTTTTTTTTGGGAGTACTCATTTTTCTGATACGATCAATATAACACCTTATGTCTATAAATTAATAAGAAGTAAGGATTTTTATGAGTTCGTGTTCTCATTTTTGAAAAACAAACCTAATATAGAAATAATACAGGAAACGGTTAAGGGATTTGTGGATGAAGGAGATATAGTTGAAGTAGAAACGGATAAAGGATTTTATTTAGGTTCTACTGTTTTTAATAGTATACTTTTCTCCTCAGCGTATAAAAATCAAAACAAGTATCCATTATTGAATCAGCATTTTGTAGGTTGGTTTGTGAAAACCGATACACCTGAATTTGATCATTTAACGGCTACATTTATGGATTTTGAGGTAGAACAGAAAGGAAATACTAGATTTATGTATGTTTTACCATTTTCTAAAACTGAAGCTCTATTTGAATATACACTCTTTTCTAAAGACCTTCTTTCGGAGTCAGCGTATGAAAAAGAAATAGAATTATATTTAAGAGAAAAGGGGATTCAAACGTATGAGATCACCGAGAAAGAAAAAGGATGTATTCCGATGACCTGTTATCGGTTTAATAAACAAAATACCACGAATGTTATTCATATTGGAACCGCTGGTGGATGGACCAAAGCGAGTACTGGTTTTACATTTCGAAATACAGAAAAAAAAGTCAGTCAATTAATAAAAAATATAAAAGACGGAGGAGAGCTGTCTAAATTTGATAAGCGAACCAAGTTCTGGTATTATGATTTATTGTTTTTGGATGTTTTGTCCCAAGAAAATCATAAAGGTTCGGAGTTATTTTCTAGATTATTTAGAAATAATGATACAGAAAAAATTCTCAAATTTTTGGATGAAGAAACTTCGTTTTTAGAAGATCTAAAAATAATGTCTTCTATGCCTGCTGCAAAGTTTTTAAAAACAATTTGGGCTAGATTGGTTTCTTAATTAAAATCCTTTGCGATTTTAAAACCTACCATAGGAATTTGATTTATGAATACTATAAGTTCTTTTGGATTGGGTTCTGAAATAGTTGCTTCAAACTGAATGACTCCATTTTCAGGTTTGATATCACCTTGGTAATTAAACTGTCTGTTATTTATCGTATAAATAATTGAATTTACAGCTTCATTATATGTTATTTCAAATTTTACGATTTGAGAAGTATTAACATCTAAAATTCCAGTTGATGGAGAAATTAAGCTAAAGTCTTTTGCTTTTTCATGTTGATAGAAAAGCGGAGCATCTAAAAATTCTTTTTTGCTGATCGTTTTTGGTAATAAGCTGTTTTCATAGAAATCTGGATAATGACCTTTTATAAAAAGTTCCGCAGGCATTCCGAAATAATCATAATTTGTTTTTTCTATAAACTCTTGTGTTTGCACATTATAATAACCTGTGCTTCCCCAAGTAGCATCAATGAGATATTTTTTGAAATCAATTTCTATAATATTCCATGCATGATCAACACGATATTCTCTTCCAATATGTGGTATTTGGTTTTTAGCAGTTCCTAGCACATAAAAACAAGTAATACCAAGGTGGTCACAAACATCTTTAAAAAGTTGTGTATATCCTTCGCAGACTGCGATTCCAGTAGAAACAACTCTTTTAGAGATTTTCTCTCTATATTTTTTCTCTGTTTTTAGATGTTTTTTAGAACCAGATTTAGTCTTATCATATTCTATGTAATTGGAAGATCTAAAACTTGGAAAAGGATTATAACTTACAGATTTGTAGGAGTTAGCATAATCAGAATAAAACTTTCCTGATTCATTATAGTCATAGGATATATTTTTTGTGATCCAGGAGTAAATAGCTTTGGCCTGATCTAGTTCTGTTTTAAAATCTTTAGCTATTTGATCAGCAAGTTTTTTAGGAGTTTTGAAGGTAGTAGGGTATTTATGAACTATAGCCTCTATTTTGTCAAAATCCTGACCATAGATATTAAGTGCCGAAAACAGGCTTAGTAGGAAGAAAATTAGTGGCTTATACATACAATAAATGTAGCATCAAAAATTAAACCAATTAAAATACAACTATTCATTATATTTTAAAAGAGATTGTTTAATTATGTTAGGCCTCGTTCTTTTTGGATTTGTTCATAGGCTTTTTGTACTTCTTTGAACTTTTCTTCTGCGCCTTTTATATGCACCGGATCCATATGCTGTACTTTGTCTGGATGATATTTTTTTACCATGGTCCTGTAAGCCTTTTTTACTTCAGCATCAGTAGCATTTTTATCAATTTCTAAAATTTTGTATGCGTGATTACCTGTTTTAAAAAACATGGCTTTAATACTTTCAAAATCACTAAAATTAATCCGCATAAAACCAGCCATTTTCTGAATTTCTCTAGCTTCGGCTTCGCTTACGTTACCATCAGCATTGGCAATTCCAAAAAGAAAATGAAGTATTTGTAATCGTGCCGCATAACGAGTACGTTGTGTTAAAAACATACAAATACGCTGAGCAGAAATCTCTCTGTTCTTAATAATTTCATTAAAAGTTCTAAACGTTGCATTAGCACGTTCCTTTCCGTAGGCACTAACAAAATATTGACGAACGTAATCTAATTCTGTTTGATTTATACGACCATCGGCTTTGATTACGATTGAAGAAAGAGAAAGTAAATTAAGTTCAAAATCTCCTGGACTCACTTGTTTGTCTTGGGTAAAAACGTTTGTAAAACTTCCTGCGCTTTTACTGGTTCTTCCATCCAACAGACTACCTAGTATAAAACCAAGTATGGCTCCAGGAACCTTAAAAAATATTCCTCCTAATATAGCCGCAAACCATTTAATCATTCATGAAAAATTTAGGTGTGTAAAGATAGTTGAATTATTTACACGATTTTTAAGTATACTATATTAGTATTACCACCGAGAATTTTGTTACGAAAAGTTAGTTTTTGTTTGCTTTTCCGACTACTTGGCAGTCATAGGGATATGGTACATTATTTGTATCTTTGTCTTAAAATTTAAAATAAAAAAATAGTAAAGAAATATGTATCCAGCAGATTTAGTAAAGCCAATGCGCGAAGACCTAACTAGTATAGGTTTTGATGAATTACAAACAGCTGCAGATGTTGATGCGGCGATAGCAAAAGAAGGAACTACTTTGGTAGTAGTAAATTCTGTTTGTGGTTGTGCAGCGGCAAACGCAAGACCAGGTGCAAAAGCATCTTTAGCAAATGATAAAAAACCTGATAATTTAGTAACAGTATTTGCAGGAGTGGATAGAGAAGCTACTGATAAAGCTCGCGGATATATGATCCCATTTCCACCATCTTCTCCGTCAATGGCATTGTTTAAAAATGGAGAATTGGTGCATATGCTAGAACGACATCATATCGAAGGAAGACCTGCAGAGATGATTGCAGAAAATCTTAAAGATGCTTACAACGAGCATTGTTAGGAGTTAGGCACATAAATTCAAAAAGAAAACCGTCTGTATAGCAGACGGTTTTCTTTTTGAATGGCAATTTTTTTGGAATAATTTTCTAGAATTTTAGACATCGTAATTTTATGCGTTAAAGAATTGGCGTTCTAAAAATAATATCAGACCTTGCACAACAGTAACACAAATCAAAATCATTAATTGCTAAGAGAAGTTATGGGGGCATTAAAAAGGATCGTTTCGTATCCGCTTTCAGTAGTTTTCTATCTGTTTTTTGGACTTACCCTATTAGTTTTCCAACCATTACAATGGTTAGGACTTAAGCTTGGAGGGGCAAAAGGACATAGAGGAGTTGTCAATCTAATGAACCTTTGTTTATTGAGGTGTTTACACTTTTTAGGAGTAACATTTAGTTTTAAGAATATACATAAATTACCAGAAGATCGTTCTTTAATTATTGTTTCTAACCATCAGAGTATGTTTGATATTCCATTAATATCTTGGTACTTGCGTAGACATAAACCAAAGTTTATTTCGAAAATTGAACTAGGAAAAGGAATACCAAGTATTTCTTTTAATTTGAAATATGGTGGTCATGCATTAATAGATCGAAAAAATGCAAAACAGTCGATTCCAGAGATCTCAAGATTTGGTAAGACGATTGCTAAAAATAAATTTGCTGCTGTTATTTTTCCAGAAGGTACAAGAAGTAGAACTGGGGAACCCAAAGAGTTTGCATCTACTGGATTAAAAATATTGTTCAAAAATGCACCAGATGCGTTAGTAGTTCCAGTAACTATTAACAATAGTTGGAGATTAGTAGAGCATGGTAATTTTCCTATGGGAATAGGTTTACATCTTACGTTAGAAGTAAAAGAACCTGTTGCTGAAGAAGGATTGACAAAAGAAGAAATATTAGATATTACTGAAAAAAGAGTAATCTCTACCATAAAAACCCAAATATCATAATCATGGCTATAGACAACATTAGATTAGAAGTGATGCAATTATTGGAAAAGAAGATAGAATCTTTTATAGATACTTATCTAATTCCGATTGATCAGGTATGGCAGCCTACAGATTTTTTGCCTGATTCCCAGAATGAGGATACCTTTTTTGATGAGGTAAAAGAGTTAAGAGAGTTGGCGAAAGAACTTCCATACGATTTTTGGGTAGTTTTGGTAGGAGATACTATTACTGAAGAAGCGCTTCCGACCTATGAGTCTTGGTTAATGGATGTAGAAGGAATTAATCAACACGAAGGAGAAGGTGGAAATGGTTGGTCTCGTTGGGTGCGTTATTGGACGAGTGAAGAAAATCGTCATGGAGATGTACTAAATAAGTATTTGTATTTATCGGGAAGAGTGAATATGATTGAAGTCGAGCGTACAACTCAGCATTTAATAAATGATGGTTTTGATATCGGTACGGATAGAGATCCTTATAAGAATTTTATCTACACAAGTTTTCAGGAATTGGCAACTAATATTTCTCATAGTCGTGTAGCTAAAATTGCCAAAGGCTATTCTAACAAGTCTTTAGCAAGAATGTGCAAGATTATTGCAGGAGATGAGATGCGTCATTTTAATGCATATAGTGATTTTGTAAAGAATATATTCGAGGTAGACCCTAGTCAGATGATGGTGGCGTTTAAAGATATGATGAAGCATAAAATTGTAATGCCAGCTGTATTTTTAAGAGAGTCTGGAAATTCTATTGGTAGTGCTTTTGAGGAATTTTCGAATGCGGCTCAGCGATTAGGAGTATATACTTCTCAGGATTATATAGATATCATGCAGCGTTTAATCAATAAATGGGAGATTGATAAACTGGTAGATTTAACGGATGAAGCTGAAAAAGCACGTGATTTTGTGATGAAGTTACCAGCACGTATGCAACGTATCAATGAGAGGTTAGTAGTTCCTCAAGAAGTGTTCAAATTTAAATGGGTAGAGCCTGCTATGGTAAAATAAGGTAGCGTATGAATAATGATGAAATTATACAGAAAACTGTTGATTTTGTAAAACATACATTGCGTAATGCCGAAGGAGGTCATGATTGGTTTCACATAGAACGGGTTTTTAAAACATCTACAACCATAGCTAAATCTGAAAATGTGGATGTTTTGGTGGTTTCCTTAGGTGCTTTATTACATGATATTGCCGATTCTAAGTTTCATAATGGCGATGAAACTGTAGGGCCAAGAGTAGCAAAAGATTTTTTAGAAAGTGTAAGCGTAAATAACAGCGTTATTGATCACGTGATCAATATTGTCGAAAATATCTCTTTTAAAGGAGGAAACGTAATACAAAAATTTAAATCTCCAGAATTAGATGTAGTACAGGATGCTGATCGTTTAGATGCTATTGGTGCAATTGGTGTTGCACGATGCTTTAATTACGGAGGTTTTAAAAATCGAGCACTTTACAATCCTGATATTAAACCAAATCTTCAGATGAGCAAAGAGGAATATAAAAAATCCGAAGCTCCGACTATTAATCATTTTTACGAAAAACTATTATTACTTAAAGATCGAATGAATACTGAAACAGGTAAAAAGATGGCAGAAAAGAGGCATCTCTTTATGGAACAGTTTTTAGATCAGTTTTATCTGGAGTGGGAAGGTAAATCTTAAGTTGTAGTCTAAAAAAGAGTCTAAAAATTGCTATTTAGACTCATCATTGTACAATAGTTTAAAGCTTGTTATTGCTTTAGAGTTTGGTTGTTATTTTTTGAATATTTTTATTCTTTTTTGAACGTGATCTTTTTCTAGTTGTAGAATATAAAAACCAGTATTTAGGTTCGGCGCAAGAATTTTTATGTCGTCTCCATCCCTATTGGTTTTGACTTTTTGGATAGTCCCATCGGTTCCAAAGAGTTTTATAGAACGTACTGCTTGTTTAGAGCTAATTCCTTTAACAATAATTTCATCTTTAAAAGGAATAGGATATACCTTAATTCCTTCAAAATTATAAGCATCTACTATTGGTGGAGTAGGAGCCGTATTAGTCGTGTTATATGTTGTTGGAGTATTGTTAGTAGCAGACGGAAGGTATCTCACCGTAAGTTCGGCAACGGAAGCCCAACGTTTATCGTCTACTTCTGAAAGGGCTCTAAAATAGATATAACGAGTGTTAAAGGAATCAAATTCTACGGTTTGTTTTAAGCTTGATTTTTGAAAACTTCCAGCAGAGAGCTCCTTCCAGTCATTGCCATCCCAACCAAATAATATATAATCTTTTACCATTCCGGTAGTTCCGTTTTGTCTTCCTTGATAGGAGAACCCTACTAATTCTTTTGCTTGTCCTAAGTCTATGGCAATAAAATGAGGGTGTGATGTATTGTCATCGTACCAGTTGCTATGCCAATAAGTGTTTGGATCTCCGTCAGCAGCTTTTTCTTTGGAATGATCTGCATTGGTAGTTTCTTCACTATTGGTATCATAGACGATACAGCCTTTACAATCTTCGACTACATCATTAATTGCTATTGCAACAGTATTTGAAAATTCAGAATAACTGTCCGTATCGTAGGCTCTAACACGATAAGAATAAGAACCATTAGGAACGTTTTGATCTGTAAATGTCTCTACTCCAGATCCAACAAAATCAATACGCTCAAATCCATTACCATCATTTCGTTGAATGGTAAACCCATTTTCATTATTAGAGTTGTCTTTCCAATTTAGCGTAACATCATTTTGATTTGCTTGAGCGGTTAGATCACTTGGCGGTGTAATTTCATCGGGATCTGTATTTCCTATTGTTACCGCAGCAACATTAGAAAATTCAGAATAGTTGTTGGCATCATATGCTCTTACACGATAAGAATACGATCCATCTTGGAGGTTTTTGTCTGTATAAGTTTCTATTCCGGTTCCAACAAAATCAATCCGTTCAAAACCGTTTCCATCATTTCTTTGGATAGTAAATCCATTCTCATTATTAGAATTATCTTCCCAAGTCAGAGTAACATCTGTTTGATTTGCTAGTGAAGTAAGATTTGTAGGCGGGTTAATTTCATTAGGATTAGAGTCTTCATTATAAAGATCAGATTCCCAAATTCCACGCCCATAGGTGGATACTCGTATTTTTCTTGTAGGATAATGGATTTCGAGTTCTGTGGTTTGTACTCTAGGGAGATTGGTAGAAAAAGGAACCCAGGAATTAAGATTATCGTTTGTATAATATACTCCAGATTGCATCCCTACATACAGGCCATTTGCACTGGTATCATCAAAAACAAGGCATTGTACTGATATTTGAGGAAGATTTCCTCTAATATTTGTCCAAGAACTTCCAGCATTGGTAGAGACGTAGACTCTAGAACCTGTTGCGGCTAGCGCCAATCTTTCAGGATTGTTTGGATCTACAGCGATGAAATTTACATTTCCGCTAAAATTGCTTACTTCAGTCCAATTAGGCGAATTACTTTGACCGTTTTTGGTTCTCCATACCCTTCCTTCCTGTGCAATGTAGATATAGTTGTTATTGGATGCAGCTATTGCCATTTCATCAAGATTTCCTCCAACATTTATGCTCGAAGTGATATTTCTCCAACTTCCATTGCTACCACCGTTGTTACTTCTATATAGATCTCTGTACCCTACGTAGATTTTGTTATTATTAATTGGATCCATCATGAATGGAGTAACCCATTCACCACTAAAGTTTCCTGGTTTACTAATATTTCCTATGCTATTCCCTCCATTGGTACTTTTATATAAAGACCCAAATTGAACAGTTCCGTAAACAATATTTTTGTTTTTATGGTCTATGAAACATTCCATACCATCTGCTCCAAGCCATTCTTTAAATTGTCGATTTGCTCCATTCATGATATTGGTACCATTGTCTTGAGCTCCACCAACGATCATGTTAGCATCGGTAAAGGCACCGCCAAATCGATAATATTGTCTAATGGCAAGTCCGCCTTGAGTAAGATCTGCCATATTGTTTCCCCGATCTCTACTTCTAAAAATTCCACCATCACTACCAACATAAATGGTTCCATCTACATATTGCATTACTTCGATGTCGGCATGTACATAAGATCGATCTCCTGGATTACTCCATGTTGCGAGTGTAGAAAATGTGACTCCACCGTCTAAAGATCTGGAATAATTCATACCTCCTACATGAACCTCATTAGCATTAGTGTCTGATACAGCAATAGCCATATCACGCGAAGCTTGTGTAAAGTATACCTGATTGGTACTGCTCGATGTTGCTCGAGTAGTAAAACTAGAACCTCCATTTAAGGAACGATATAGGTTGCCAAAACCACTTCCTCTTTTTTGTACGAGATATATGGCATTTGGATTTGCAGGAGTTACAGCCATTTTCATTCGTTCACTTCTATCGATACCATTGGTAATTCTGCTAAATGAACTACCTCCATTGGTTGATCGGTAAAAGCTGTTTCCACAAGCATATACAACATCGGTATTACCAGGTTTAAATTCTACGTCTTCGGCTCTGGTATTTAGTACGATACTAAAACTTGATCCACTGTTGTTAGATCTGTACAAAGCTTTTGTGGTACCTACAAATATTCTACTACTATTAGGGTGAATAAGAATCCTTCTTGGGGTCCCGCTTACTCTTTGAATTTCTGACCAGGAAGATCCTCCGTTTGTTGATTTTAGAATTTGACCAGCAGAATTTCCAAGATATACAATGTTTGAATTGTTGGGATCAATAGCGATGGACCAAATAGACATACTAAACATTTGATCTCCTATTGGACTCCAGCTTTGTCCAGCGTTTGTGGATTTCCAGATTCCTCCTCCTGGAGATCCTGCATACATTAGTTTTTGCTGAGAAGGTTCAACTGCAAATGCCGTTACTCTACCTAAACCTGGAGTCCAGCTTGAGGTGCGCGTCCAATTAAAAGGTCCAAGTTCCTGCCAACCACTGTTTCTTTGATTATTTTGGATGTTAGTTTTAGAATTATTCTGAAAGAATTCATAGAATTTTCTGGATTCATCAAGAACTTTAGCATCACTAATTATGTGTCCTTTGGAGTCTGCATTTCTTTTTGCCCAGTACAGGCTTCGCATGTATAATTTATATCCACTTCCTTTACCTTTGTCCTTGTTCCTATAATAGGAATTACCAATACGTTCTAGTTTGGATACTTTAAGGTTTTCTTCTTCAAGAAGTTCATAAAATTCTTGAGCAGAACTTTGAAAAAATACAGTGTTAATAATTAGAAATACTAATACGTATTTCCATCGTTGTAAAATGAGTGAGTTACTTAGTTGAGTCATTTTTTTGGGTTTTAAGAAGAGGTGTTTGATGGTGTATCAAACACCTCAGAATTTGTTGAATAGATTTTATTGCACTTCGAGTTTTTTAGTGGTTATTTCGCCTCCGCTAATAATTTGTATAAAATATATACCAGTGTTTAGAGTATCAATATTGATTATCTCCTTTAAGTGTTGGATGGACGATTTTTGTTGAATAGTTTTTGAGAAAATGTTTCTTCCCTGTAAACTGTTAATGTTAATTTTAATAAGATTGTTTTTAGGTCTTTTTATTTCTAGAGTAATAAAACCCTTTGCCGGATTCGGATAGATTAAAATTTCATCTATTGAAGATATTTCTGGTTTTTCAACAGTTTGGTTTGTAGATGGATCTTCAGCACAAGTTGCAATTTCTATCCATTCTGATCCGTTCCATTCAAAGGCTTTTCCTTGATATACCACTTGATCTCCAGAAATATAATTAGTGTTTTCAGACCATGGATCAATTCCAAAACATGGATCGTTAGTATTGATATCACAGTTTAACAATTCCCAGTCATTACTTTCTGTTCGTAACCATACATTGCCTTGGTAAATGACAATATCTCCAGGTTTATAATCTGTATTATCTGTCCATGGTATCGCTCGAGAACAAGGATCTGAAAGACATTCGCCTAGATCAATCCAACTATTATTAGTGGTTCGTTCGAATAATCTACCTTGATAGGTAACTTGATCGCCAGCAACATAGTTAACGTTACCTGACCAAGCGTCAATTCCAGTACAATTTACTTGATCTCCATCTCCTCCATTATCTCCATCGCTATTACAGCTACCCACACAGTTGGCTCTTCTTATATTACTTCGAATAAGGTCGCCTGGCTGTGGACCGAACCCTTTTCTAAGATTCGTTCCAGCGTTGGTTAAATGGCAATAACTCATAATGGTCCCTCCATTTGAGGGTATTCCTGGTCTTCCACAACTTCCTTCTGTAGAATAACAACCATCTATTGCGGTATTATTTCCATTCCAAACACAAGAATGAGTGTGGTTAGATCCAAAGTTGTGACCTAATTCATGAGCGATAGTGGAGATGTTCCAGGAGTAGGTAGGCACATTTTGATAGCTTCTATTAATGCCCGTTAGTCCGTACCTATACGAACCACAAAGAGCATTTAACCAAGCAACTCCGCCAGAATAATTATAAGTAACAAAGTGTGCCAGATCTCCATTAAACCCATTTTGATTTCGATAGTTTCGATAACTATCAAGGCTATTAAAGGGATTAGATGTGGTCCATGAGGTAAGGCCAGACAATTTTATTTTGATGTCTTCATTGGCATATAGTATTGCGACTTGGTTAAACATAGCCTCAACAAAGTTTGCTGCTGACTGACTTCCTCCTTTGTCACGTACTACATCATTAGCAATATCAAAAAATATTTCAGGACACTTTACTTGATTTGAAGCAGGCGGTTCATTATCAACTGTATCATTGTTTCCGCTTTTTTGATGTACATCAGTAATTTGACAAATAAAATCATTAAGATGACTTATATCTTTATCCTCATAAAGAATATGGTCTGTACTATTATCTAATTTGCCGAGAACGAGGTCACTCTGACTTCCTTCTACGCTAATGATTCCAGAAATTTCGCCATCATATATACTAATAGCAGCAATAGAGTTAGGACTGTTTTTGACAATACCTTGATAATGAACAATTTTTTTTTCTGGTGAGATTACCTTTTTCGAAGGCATTTCCGTAATATAAAAGTCATCCGTTTTGATATTGGTTTTTACCAATTCTAATAGCATTGATGACTTTTTTCCTGGTAGCATTAAATTAATAGCTTCTGGAGAAGAAGAAATCATCTTTTTGTTAAACTCAGTATTTATAGAAAGAATAGAATAGTTCTTGAATTCTTTTGGGAGCGTAGTATTTGATTTTTCTGTTTTTAAGTTTAATAATGATACAGTTTTAAAGAATGTGCCTGATGATTTTGCATTTTGAACACGGGTTTTTGGATTATGGTTTTGGGCAAAAAAAGATGTGGTGATGCTTAGCATCACAAAAAGTGTAAAAATACCTTTCATAGATTTTGGTTTTTAAGAGTTAAATATTGAGTATTCGGTAACTTCTAATCATGTAGTTGGAATACACGATTTTTCAAAAAAGAGGTAATGATTTAGCCTTCCCTTCTTATTTTGAAATCGATTTAGACCTACTGATACATTTATAGAAATGATCTAAGTCTATCTGATGTTTTTCAAATAAATAGGAAAAGATTAAAACTGGTCTTTTTTATTTTTTGTTAAGTGAGATCAACAGGTGTTGATGACAACTGTCTTAATGATGAGATAAATTTTCATTTTGAGGTTTTAAGGTTATTTAGTAAGAGTTTCGTTTTGAAACATTTGAAATATTGGTTAACCAAAAGTACGATTTTTTTACATAATATAAATTAGGTGAAGTTAAATCTATATTAACTGTTTTGATCTTAGAAATCGTAAAAGAAGATTTTTGTCTAAAGACATTTATAAAGTAAAAGGCAGACGATGATGAGTCGTCTGCCCTTGGTATGACAAAGTTCGTTTTTTGATTGAAAGATTGATTGTTCGTTTTTTGATTATGCGAAAATGCTAACTACAAATTCTACCACGAATAGAAAGTAGTTTAGTATAAAATCGATCAACAGTTTTGTAAGTGCTATCATGATTAATAATTTATATTCCCGTTATTGATTGTTACTAGTTTTGAAGAACTTTGATCAACAAACTCTAAAGTAAATCTGTCGATTTCTTTATAACCATCCACTTTTTTTAGTAATAGTTGGTTAATCCTCTTAGCTTCAGAATTGAGATCGGTGTATTTACAATTCTTTAGTTCATATTCAGCGGTTTCTGTTGAAATTTCCCTTTCAGAAGTAGCTAAACCTTTTACGTATAGAAATTGTTTTATCTGATCGCATTCACAGTTAGATTCTAAAACCTTTAAAATAGCATTCGATTTATCTTCTACTTTATGTCTTGTAATAGTTGCATATGTAACTACTCCAGCGACAATACCGATTGAAAATAAAAGAAGTTGCTTTTTCATTTATTAATCTATTTGATGTACTAAGAAATTAATTGATTGATGATTCAAAGTACCTTTAAAAAAAACCTAATAACAAGAGAAGTAACCCTATTTTAAAGAAAACAGGTTGTCTTTTTGTGTTTCAAAGTATTGAAAATCAAGTTTTTATTTTGTTTATACGTGTGTTTTATTAGGAATTACGGGAAAGCCCTATATTTATAAATTTAGGGTGTTTAAAGATGTTTTAAGCTTAGAAATTAAGAGTCTACTTTTTAGCTTTCAATTGTTTTATGTAAAACGAAGGGAGTAATCCAGTATGAATTTTAAAGTATTTTGAAAATGAGTCAGCACTTTTGTATCCCACTTCTTTTGCGATTGATTTAATGGAATATGATCTGAATTTAGAATCATTCTTTAATCTTACAATCGCATAGTTTATTCTAAGATCATTAATGTATGTATTAAAGTTTTTATTAAAGTGAACATTAATGACTTTGGATAGGTAAGAGGTATTCGTATTGATTTTTTTCGCCACATTATACAAATTACATTCAGTTTTTAAGTAGTATTCCTGATCTTCTACTTTTTTAAGTCCGCTAAGAATCTGATCATATAACTCCTGATTAATATCTAATTCACTGGATTGAGAATCCAATTTGCGATCTTTTGTATCGATTACTCCTTGATTAATAGCGGTGGACTTATTGATCACCTCAGTGGAATTAACGACTTGTTCCCTTTGCTCGATTTGGGCAAATAAAGCTTCGAATTTTTTCTTATTTTTCTTTTTTACTTTTTGAAATAATAATAAAATAACTAGTAAGCTTATACCGAATACTGCTAGACCAATTTGAGAATACGTAAGCCTATTTTTTTGTCGTTTTTTTTGATTCTCCAGATTATCGATTTCACTTTGATACCCTTTCATTGTAATATCCTGAACTTTTCTAGAAGCTATAGACTTTTTATTATTTAGTTTGCTTAAACTTAAAATATGTTTTTCATAATATTCATTAGATTTCGCTAAGTCACCATTTTTTTTATAAGATTGTCCCAAGAGCTTATAACATATGCTCAGTTCGTCAGAATTAGAATATTTTTCGGTAAGTATTTTTAAAGATTCCTGAAGTACATCAATACTTTCATCATATTTTTGTTGTTCCAGTTTACAGTTACCGATCAAGTTTAAAATTTTACCTAAAAACACAATATCATTAGCCTGATAGCAGAGAGCTTTTGCTTTATCTAAATAAAAAAGACTTTTCTCATAGTTCTCCCTTTGTTTATAGATAATTCCTCTATGCATCAATAGATCAATATGTATATTATCTATTTTTACTTTTTCGGTAAATTTTAAGCCTTCATCGTTATAATATAATGCTGAGTCTAAAAGATTTAGTTTGATATAGGCTTCACATATTCTTGCTTTGTTGAGCATAGGAACGTGTTTGGCAAACTCCCCTTCTCCAGTAGCCAGAATTTCATCACTTATCTTAAGTTCTTCTAACGCTTGTCTAGGATCTCCAGAACGTAATTTAACAAAACCCAAATTTGTTTGTAAAGCCCATAGTGCATAAGGATAATCAATTTCTTTTGCAATGTTTAAAGATTCATAGTATGAGTTCGCTGCATTGTCATACTCTTCTATGTCGAAATAATGGTTTCCTTTTAGTTTTATAAGGTCTACAATGGTTTTTTTGTTAATATCGTATTGCTTTGCTAGAATAATAGCTTTATCCAAATATTCAATGGCGGCACTATTATTTCCTTCATTAAGATTAGCTACACTTAGGTTTTCTAAAGCAAGTATCATGTGTATTACATCTTCACTTTCTAAAGCGGTTTTGTACAAAAGATTACTTACAGAAATAATTTCGTCGATATTATTTTCTTCCAAAGCTTCCAACTGAAAACGAATATCGTCAATACTTTTATCGACTAAAATTTCATCAATCTGGGCTGTGATTTGGTTAAAAATCAGTAAGGTGTAAACGATAAAGAAATGATGAAATCTCATAAAGAATGGCCCAAACCTTTGAGTTATGCTCCAAAAATAACCAAAATAGCTTCAAAATAGCTTTAATTGCCCATCTTTATGTTGCCGATGCAATTCGCAATTTAAATTAGATCGTTGATGTTGACTAAAATATTTTTTTCTTGCAATAGTAAATAGTTGATGAATTTGTTCTGCGATTTTTCCACTTCCTTTCATTCTTCTTCCGTATTCACTATCATTTAGGTTACCGTTATGGCATTCCATAATTTGATGTAGAATTTTATCCTTTCTATCTGGAAGTTTGTGTTCTAGCCATTTTGTGAATATTTTTCCAATTGCTCCATTTAATCTAACAATCGTGTAACCAATATTCTTAGCTCCTCTTAGAGAAATTTCCTTAGATAGATCTAAAATTTCATGACTGTTAATAGAAGGAATAATGGGTGCCATCATTACATCAGTGGGAATACCCAAAGTATTTAGTTTTTCGAGAGTTTCTAATCTCTTTTTAATGCTTGCGGTTCTGGGTTCTAAGATTCGACGTGTTTGCTCGTTAAGAGAGGTAATGGACAAAAAAATGGAGACTAAATTATCTTTGGCAAGTTCTTGCAAGATATCAATATCTCTCTGAATTAGAGAGTTTTTGGTAATGATTCCGACGGGATGTTTGTACTTTAAGAAGATTTCTAAAAGTTGTCGGGTAATTTTTAGTTCTTTTTCAATCGGTTGATAGCAATCTGTATTACCAGATAGTGCGATGGGATATGCCTCCCAATGTTTACTTTTTAGTTTTTTTTCAAGGAGTTTAGGAGCATTTTTTTTAACCAATATTTTAGTTTCAAAATCTAATCCTGCTCCATATCCCCAATATTCGTGGGAATTTCTGGCATAACAATAAATACATCCATGTTCGCAACCTTGATACGGATTTAAAGAATACAACATTCCAACATCTGGACTATTTACCTTATTTACAATAGACTTCGGATAGGTTTCAATAAAAGTGGTTTTCTGATTTAGAATGGTTTCTCCTTCTTTGGCTAGATAATTCAAAAAATCATCCCTTAGTTCATGTTCATCTTCTAAGAATCGATTATGGACTTTTTCTTGTGCTCCTCTTCCTTTTATGTTCTGTTTCGGTTTCAAAAGGTATCTTTTTTACGGTTTAAAAGTAAAACTTTTGTTGGAATATTTCCAATAAAAAATGGAATATTTCCAAATAAAGAAAGTAATTTTGTAATAGTCGGATTTAGGTAAAAAAATAGTCAGTGATGAAGAATAGAAGTTATGAATATGATGTGGCTTTATCCTTTGCAGGAGAGAATAGAGCGTATGTAGAGAAGGTGGCAAATAGTCTAAATAAAAAGGGTATTAAGGTATTTTATGACTTATTTGAAGAAGCGAATTTATGGGGAAAAAATTTATATGAATACTTATCAGAGATTTATCAAAGTAAAGCAAGGTACACCGTATTATTTGTATCCAGTTTTTACAATAAAAAATTATGGACGAATCATGAGAGAGTTTCGATGCAAGCAAGAGCATTTCAGGAAAGCAGGGAATATATTTTACCTGCAAGATTCGATGATACAGAAATCCCTGGAATTCTTAAAACGATCGGTTATATTAATCTGGAAAACAGAACTCCTGAAGAATTAGCCATTTTGATCGAAAATAAATTAAAAAAGGATCAAACGTTTTTCAGAAATCGATGGTCGAAACTCTCTACCATGATCAACCCGAAACCGTTTATTTTTACTTTAAAAATAATAAATGAGAAAGAAGAGTTTATTAAACACGCCAAAGTGGTATTGATGGCCAATAACTCTACTTATTTGGAAGGTTTTACAGATGAGAATGGGTTAGCACATTTTGTGATAAGGACCAGAAAGTTATACACTGTTTTAGTAGCGCACTCAGATTATCCAGCTGTAGTTTTTCATAATGTCAATCCAAAGGATGATATAGAGGTAACTATTGAGAAATCTGAAAACACCGGTTCAGTAATTATTAATAAGTCGGGACAAATCCCTGGACTAACTGGCAAAGTTGAACCAGCAATTAGTACAGATGAAAAGTTGTCAATATATGCTGATAATATTGCAATAGAAGGAGGCAAAAATCAACCTTATAATATGGATTTGGATGAATCAGTTACTTTAGAAGATAAGGAAGGAAATATCATTTCGTTGATATTTCGGTTTTTTCAAGGAAGAATTGCTCTAATCGATTATTACAAGAAAAGTGCGGTAAGACAATTTTTATAAAAGTGGATACCAATATTTTTGTAGTTATTTCAGGATGGTTTTAATACAATGTTAAAAACTTATAAAATACGTTAAAACCATAAATTTAACATTTTTTTAAGACATAAAAACTAGTTAAACCTGTTTTAGTACTATGAGAAAAATGTTAGTAGTGCTATTTGTGTTAGGTTTAATGCAAAGTGTACAAGCACAGTTTATAGAGGTTTTAGATACTAATGAAAATCTAAAAACAGATGTTAAGAGTGATTTTGTATGGATTCAGACTAATGAGATTAATCAGGTAATGAAGGGTATCGAAGTTGCTGGAATTAAAGAGAATGAAATCAAACAACGATTAAAAAGTAAACCGATCTCCTTAATCATGTATTGGCGATATGATTTAGTTTCCGATGATAGGTTAGATAAGAATCAATTAGCAGGTGTTGATTCCTACACTTCTGAGTATGAAATGACTGATTTAGGAAAAAAATTAGTTACACTAGGTCTCATTAATACTATTATTGAATAGAAGGAATTTAATAAATTTAGGTGTAAACGATATTTAAAAGTCTGGTTACTACCAGACTTTTTTTGTTCTTTAAGGTAACAAAAGTTAGCATTATTGTACTAAGGCTTAGGTAGTATATGTTTTTTTGTAAGCTCATGAATTACAGTTTGATTCTTATAGAGTACATAAAAATTTATCTTACTTTTATACAAACAACTTAAACCTTTAGATATGCGTCTTTCTCGTATTTTATCACTCTCCTTATTATTAATTTTTGTTTTTTCTTGTAAAAAGAAAGATGCTAAATCCATGGCAGAGGCTAATGCTTCTGAACTTAATAAGTATCAAGAATATATTTCTGATTTATCAACAGGAGTTATTTCTGTGCTAGATAATGTCTATGTGGTGCTTCAAACACCAGTGGAAGGTTGGGATGATAATCAGGAGCTTTCTGATAAAGTGTTATCGGTTTCTCCAAAAGTAAAAGGAAGAGTATTCGTAGTGAATAATCAAACAATAGCTTTTCAGCCAGAGGAAGGTTTTAAAGAAGATACGGAGTATACTTTTACTCTACATCTAGAAGATTTAGTTAAAGATTTAAATGATGATTTGGATGATGAGTTCGTTTTTAGTGTTAAAACTTTAAAACAGCAATTTTCGATAATTACAGACAATCTTCAATCCTATAGCAAAGATTGGCAATATTTAAATGGTACTCTTACTGCTAGTGATTTAATGAAGCTTGAAACTGCAAAAGAATTAATCAAAGCATCTCAAAAAGGAAAGGATGTGCCGATTAAATTTGGAGAATCACTAGATAAAAGTCGTCAGTTTAGTTTTAAAATAGATAGTATTCAACGTTTCGATAATGATTCGGAAGTAGAGATAAAATGGTCTGGGAAACCTTATGATATAGATACCGAAGGAGAAGATGTATTACAAGTACCAGGTAAAAATAACTTTTCGGTAATTAGTGTTTCTGTTTCCAATTTTAACGGACAATATGTAGAGGTGAATTTTTCAGATCCGTTGAAGAAAAATCAAAATTTTGATGGTCTGGTCACAATTTCAGGAGCCAAAGATGTAAAATATACTGTGCAAGGACAGAATTTAAAGGTATACCCAAAACAAGAGTTAAAAGGAACTTCGCAGGTTACCATTTTTGAAGGAATAAAAAGTATTGACGGTTATAAATTGAAGCAAACATATTCGGAAAGTATTTCTTTTCAACAACCAAAACCTGAAATACGATTATTACAAAGCGGAGTAATTCTCCCTACTTCGGAAAATTTGAAATTTAATTTTGAAGCAATAAACCTAAGAGCAGTTGAAGTACAGGTGGTGAAGGTTTTTGAGAATAATGTTCTTCAATTTTTACAAAATAATAATCTTGATGGATCGAGTAACTTAAGAAGAGTAGCGAGACCTATCGCTAAAAAACTAATCAATCTACAAGAAAATGCATCACTAAATTTGAGTAAATGGAATGCTTTTGCAATCGATCTAAACGAACTTATTTCTCCAGATCCAGGTTCTATTTACCGAGTTGAGTTAAATTATAGAAAAGCATATTCATTGTACAAATGTGATGGTGCTGCCATAGATGACACTCCGCTAGAAGAATTAGCAGATAATTATGATACCGAAGAAGAATCTAGTTTCTGGGATAGTTCTCAATATTACTATGATGATTATTACGATTATGATTGGAATGAGAGAGATAATCCTTGTAGCAATTCTTTTTATAGAAATAAAAAGGTAGCAGCTAATGTATTGGCCACTAATTTGGGAGTAGTGGTCAAAAAAGGGTTGAATAATTCTTATTCGGTAATCGTAAATGATATTATGACTACTAACCCTGTATCGAATGCAAAAGTTACTTTTTACAATTACCAACAACAAGAAATAGGAGTAACCACTACGGACGCAGAAGGAATGACTGGTTTTGATGCTGATAAACCAGCCTTTTTTGCAATTGTTTCCTCAGGGAAACAACAAACCTATGTAAAACTTAATGACGGAAATGCATTATCCGTAAGTAAATTTGATGTTGCTGGAGTAAGATTACAAAGAGGAATAAAGGGCTATATATATGGAGAGCGAGGAGTTTGGCGTCCTGGAGATACATTGTTTTTATCCTTTATGCTTAATGATAATGCGAATAAATTACCTAAAGGACATCCAGTTAAGTTCGAATTGAAAGATCCGTATGGAAAGGTTGTGCATCAAGAAACAAAAACAGAAGGAATAGGTAATTTTTATAATTTCCAGGTAACCACTTCTCAAGAAGCACCAACCGGTAACTGGCAAGCAAAAGTAAATGTAGGAGGAGCGAGCTTTTCAAAATCTTTGAAAATTGAAACGATAAAACCCAATCGTTTAAAGATAAAGACAAGCTTTGATGATAAGATTCTAGGAGTAAATAAAAGTATTAATGGGAATCTTGAAGTTTTATGGCTTCATGGTGCGGTTGCTAAGAATTTACAAACTGATGTAAACGTTCGTTTTAATGCTAAAAAGACTAGTTTTAAAACTTTTCCTGGATTTATTTTCGACGATCCATCCCGAAGATTTGGGACAGATGAGCAGGAAGTATTTACGGGGAAACTTTCCTCGGAAGGAAAAGCAAGTTTTTCTATAAAACCTAAATTAGAAAACAAAGCAGCAGGAATGCTAAAAGCTTCATTTATTACGAAAGTATATGAAAATGGAGGAGATTTTAGTACCGATGTGATTTCCAAGGATTTTTCTCCATATGATACCTATATTGGATTAAATGTTCCCAAAGGCGATAAAGCGAGAGGAATGTTACTAACGGATACCCAGCATAATTTTGAGGTAGTTTCTGTAGATAAAAACGGAAAACCCAAATCGGTAAAAGATCTGGAAGTGTACGTTTATAAAGTGAGTTGGAGATGGTGGTGGGATACATCCGAGGATAATCTTTCTTCTTATAACAGAAGTTCCTATAGAAATGAAATATTTAAGACAAAAGTTTCTACAAACAGTAAAGGTCAAGCCAACTTTAATTTTGAAATAAAACATCCAGAATGGGGAAGATATTTAGTAAGAGTAGTGGATCCTAATGGAGGGCATGCAACTGGGAAAACAATTTATGTAGATTGGCCAGGCTGGGCTGGAAGAGCTAATAAGAATGATCCGTCGGCGGCTACGATGCTTATGTTTTCTTCAGATAAGAAAACTTATGATGTTGGAGAAACAGCAACTATTACATTTCCATCAAGTGATGGAGGAAGAGCTTTAGTAACCGTAGAAAATGGCACCGAGGTATTAACATCTATGTGGGTCACTCCTCAAAAAGGAGAAACAAAGTTCGAATTGCCAATAGAAGATTTATATACTCCGAATGTTTATATTCATATTACGTTACTACAATCACACAATTCTACAGCTAATGATTTACCTATTCGTTTATATGGTGTTATACCGATTTCTGTGGAAAATCCAGCAACCAGAATTAAACCTGTAGTAAAAATGCCTGATGTCTTGCGACCAGAAGAAACCATAAATGTAAAGATTAGCGAAAAAGAAGGAAAGGCTATGACATATTCAATAGCTATTGTAGATGAAGGGCTACTTGATCTTACTCGATTTAAAACTCCAAATCCATGGAATACTTTTTATGCCCGAGAAGCACTAGGTGTAAAAACTTGGGATGTTTATGACGACGTTATCGGAGCTTATGGTGGAAGTATTAATCAAATTTTTAGTATTGGTGGTGATGCCGAAGCAGGAGGAGGAAAAGCCAAAAAAGCAAATCGTTTTAAACCAATGGTGGTCTATAAAGGACCTTTTGAATTGGAAAAAGGAGAAACCAAATCCCATTCGATTAAGATTCCTAAGTATATCGGTTCCGTAAGAACGATGATCGTAGCATCAGATGCAGAAAATGCTGCATACGGAAATACAGAAAAAACTACACCTGTTAGAAAACCATTAATGGTGTTAACATCGATTCCTAGAAAAATTACTCCAGGTGAGAAAGTAACGATTCCCGTTACTGTTTTTGCCATGGAGAATAAAGTTAAGAATGTAAATGTTACGCTAAAACCAAATAAAGGATTTACTGTTACAGGCGAAACAACGAAGCAACTTTCATTCTCTCAACCAGATGAAAAAATGGTTTATTTTGATATCGAGGTACTGGAAGGAGCATCGATCACGGATATCGAGGTTGTAGCTAGTGGTAATGGTGAGAAAGCTTCTTATAGCATTCCTATTGATATAATGAACCCAAATCCGATGACTACAGAGATCACCTCTATAGTTCTGGAACCTAATAGCGAACAAGAGATTGATTTTGCTTCTTTTGGAGTAGATGGGAGTAATACAACTACTATAGAACTGTCCTCATTGCCTCCAATGAATTTTGAAGGAAGGTTAAAATATTTAATCCGCTATCCACATGGATGTGTTGAGCAAACGACTTCAGGAGCATTTCCTCAATTATATTTAAATGATGTGTTTACGCTGCCTTCCGATAAGAAAGCCAAGATACAGCGTCATATGGAAGCAGCTATTTACAGATTGAAGAGATTTATACAACCAAACGGCGGAATGTCATATTGGCCAGGTTATAGTAATGCAAATGACTGGGGAACAACTTATGCAGGACATTTTCTGTTAGAAGCTAATAAAAAAGGATATGTATTACCAATAGGATTTAAAAGCAATTGGATCAACTATCAGCAGCAACAGGCAAAACGTTGGAGAAGTGGAGGTAGTGATTTAGCGCAAGCATATAGACTTTATACTTTGGCATTAGCAGGTAGTCCAGATTTATCATCTATGAACAGATTAAGAGAAACTTCTAATCTTTCTAATAACGCTAAATTAAGGTTAGCGGCTGCATATGGATTGGTAGGACAGAAAACCGCAGCAGAAAAACTAATGAATACGGCAAATATTGATTTTCAGCCTAGAAAAGGTGGTTATTATTATACCTATGGTTCTACAAATCGAAATCGAGCGATGGCATTGGAAACATTGGTGTTATTAGATCAAAAAGTAAAAGCACAGAAGTTAGCAAAAGAACTTGCCAAAGAATTATCCTCTAAAACATGGATGAGTACGCAAACGACATCATATGCTTTAATGGCAATGGCAAAATATGCTGCGTATGTTGGAGGAAAGGGAATCGATGTAGAGTATTCGTTAAATGGAACCTCTAAGATGGCAAAAACTGATAAAACCCTGCAATCGTCAGGAGAGTTGGCCATTACAAAAGCTAATAAACTGAAGCTAAAAAACAATAAGGATAATACCATTTTTGTACAGCTAGCAACGAGTGGTATTTTACCAGTAGGACAGGAAAAAGTGATCCAAAGTAACTTTAAGGCAGTTGTTGATTATAAAAATAGAGATGGAAAAATAATTGATGTTACTCAGCTTACACAAGGAACTGATTTTGTAGCCGAAGTAACCATAACAAATACTTCGAGTAGTAAAGTGAAAGATATTGCTTTAACAGAGATCTTTCCGTCTGGTTGGGAAGTGGTAAATACGCGTTTTACTGATTTTGGTTCTTTTAGAACTAATAAAGTGACCCATACAGATATCCGCGATGATCGAGTGAATTTCTATTTTGATTTAAAACCGAGAGAAAGTAAAACAGTTACATTATTATTAAATGCATCCTATTTAGGAAATTACTACTTACCAGGAATCCAATGTGAGGCGATGTATGATAATGATTATTTGGTGCGTACAAAAGGGAAGTGGATACAAGTGGTGAAATAGAATCAAATTAGATGCAATACGTTGTAAGTAGAGCAAAGCTTCCGAAGGCAGAAGAGCTGAAAACTCTTTTTTTGCAAGCTAGTTGGGCAAAAGATAGAACCATTGAAAGCATCAAAAAATTATTGAAGCATACTAAAATATTTGTGGTAATTCGAAATGAAGATACGAATCAACTTATTAGATTTGAACGTGCAATTTCGGATGGAATCCCTAGAGCTTTATTAGATATTGAAAACTATACCATTACAATGTGAAAAATTAGAATGGATGTATCAAAGCAATTGGTGAAGTAGCTTGTTTTTGATATGAACAAAAAATAGAGGAACTCTACCGTTTCAATAATTTTATTTTGTTTGCGGCATTTTGATTTTGAGGATTTAGAATTAAAGATTTTTCGAAATTGATGATGGCATTTTTCTCATCTTTATGAAGTAAATATGCCTCTGCTAAACTATCATAAAGATTGGCAGAATTAGGATAAATATATAAAGCCAACAAAAACACCTGAATACCTTGCTCTATTTTGTTTGGATCAAAAGATAAGCGTAAGCCTAAGGTATTAAGCATTCCTTCTTCTAAAATGAGTGTTGGATGTTTTTCTTTTTTGCTTTGATATAGAAGAATAAGATTTTGATAATTCTGATGTAAAGCCATATCATTAAAATCTCTATAGGTAAAGGCCTTTTCTAATTTACTTTTGGTTGTCACAGACACTAGTTTGTTATCAATATTTAGGGACTCTCTAAAAGTGCTTTCATCATCTTTTCTTTTTAGGTAAGAATTCAAAAACTGCAAGGTGTATTGGGATAGTAGCCGATAAGATTTCATAATCTCAACATCACTTTTATCTTGTCTTTTATCTCTATTGGCAAATAAAACTCCGAAAGAACTAAAATAAGAATGCGTTAAATCATGGAACTTAAAACTATGAGATTCACTATACTGTAATGAATCATATAGTTTAAACTGGTAATTCAATTCAGAAGGAATTTTATCACTAATCATTACTTCTTGAGGAATATCCTTTTGAGCAAAATGGATATATGGAATATCAAACCTTTTTATATCAAAATATGGTGATTTCTCTAATACCTTGTAATTATATCTTTCAGAACCATCTAAGCTTACCAATGCTTTTACATTAGAGTTTTTCATCGATGTGATTACATTAGATAAACCACCAAAACTATATCCCATTAGAGCAATCTTGTCTGTAGCGACGTTACCGAATTTATGAACTTCTTTTAGAATAAACTCCGTATCTCTAGATTGTGCTTCTGCAGCTCTAGGAGTTGCGCCTTCTAGTTCTTTAGTAATTGCTCCTCTTGATGGATTTGAAATAACTACATAACCATGACTTGCTAAATATTCGAATAAAGCAAAATTTTCAATAGAAGTAGCTTCATAACTAGAAGCATATACAATTACTGGAAATTTTTCTTTCAGCATTGGAGCATTATAGACTGCCTTTACCTTTTCGGAGAGATGCGCTTTATTTTGAGGAGTATTCCATAGATAATGAAACCAATCTAATAAGTACTCATCCGGTAAGTTTTTCCATTCTTCCTCTTCTTTTAAGATATGTAAATAGTCTAATACAGTTAGTTGTTTATCATTTTTTGTTTTAATGTTAGATGGATACCATATGCTTATTGGGATTGGTCGGTCTATTGATCGGTTATTAAACTCGTTTTTAATACGGTACGTTCTTGTACTATCAATTAAAGTATAGTGCTTAAAACCTACTTTGTAATCTCCATATGGAAGATTTATTTCTTCTAACGAAGTTTGGCAAAAAACGAATTGTATTTGGAGACATATAAGAATTAGTAAAGTACGTATTCGCATCATCTTAGAAATATAGGTTCTTTTCTAAAGATTCATGTGGTTAGTGTTTGTTACAGTTTTTTGATTTTTAATTAATTAAATAAAGGAATAATATTAAAATCAAAAATATTATTCCGAAAACTATTTTTAAAGGAAATTGTGCCACACCAAACGTAAAATTCATAATTTTTTCTAATCCTAAAGTTGCGTTTGAGATAGAGTTCGTGTAAATTTTTACGGCGTTAGGTTCATCATTTTGTTTGCTAAGCTCTTCCTTTAATTTGATTTCGTCGAATTTAATTGTATTAGAAACCAGTGTTAGAATTTTTTTAACGATTCGATTTACTATTCCTCCAACAAAGGGAACTTTATCTGATACTATTTTGGAAACCATGGGAATTGTAACGATATGAATAATTCCTTTAAAAAGTAATCCAAGAACATCTTTTCTATTATCTTTATTTACCTGATTATTTACTTGATTAATATCGGCCACTGCTGATTTCATAATATCTAGGGAATAACTAATTATGCCCCACATATCAGACTTCATCTTCCAAATAAGAAATAACAAGCCTATTAATAACCCTGAAATTAAAAATAAAATTAACCCGATGATTGTATAAATAACATACTCTATATGTACTAAATCAAGCACATAGAAACCAATAATGAAAAATAAGAGTGACAGTAAAATAGGGCGAATTACCCAATTGATTACATATTTTGGAAAAACTAAAAGTTCTACGAAATTTTCAACAACTTCTTCATTTCTATATTTTCTAACATCAATTCCTAATTCGTTTTTTATCTTGTTATCTAGTTTTTCAACATCCTTTTTAGTTCTAATTTTCATATTATGATTTGATTTTTGATTGATGATTCAATTGGCTTTTAGTTCGTACAATATAGACTATTATTTCCCAGTGTCTTTATGGTCTACAATGTTACGAAGATTTCTCTGGCTTTTTGAAAATAAAAAAAACCGATTACGTAAAGACATAACCGGTTGTATCAACTTATAACACATTATTTGTTATCTATAATTAGTATCATAATTAAGATTATTCGAAATTTCGGCAAACATTTCATCCGGAATATTCATAGCAAGTTGATTTGCAAAATTAGAAAGCACTTTTGCAGCTATATTGGTGATCACGTCTAATGCTTGCGGTTTCGTATATCCCGCATCAAAGAAGTTTTGTAAACTCGCATCACTCACTCTTCCTTTTTTGTTGTAAATATCCTTAGTAAACTCATGCAACACATTAAACTTTTCATTAGAAAGTTTTTGTTTGTTAATAATCTCATTAAGATCATCTGGGTTAGAATTGAATAATACTTCGCCAGCAAAAGTATGACCACCAGCACAATAAGCACAAGCATTTTCTACAGCAATTGTCATCTGTACGATATTGTTTTCTTCGGGTGATAGTGTGCCAAATTCTGCTAAATAATTCTGAGTATCTACATAAGATAATAATGTAGCCGGAGCGGATTCTAATAATCGTCCTAAATTAGGTACGGTATTAAATTTTTCTTGATACCAATTTATTCTTTGAGCAACTTCTGGTATTGGATTTTCATTTAATTCTAGACTAAAATCTCTTGCAGTTGTTTTCATTTTTATATGATTTATAATTACCATTACAAAAATGAAAAGAAGGTGTAATTTGATGTTTTATAATCAGTTCAATGATTTACTAAAATGGGTCATTTTATAATTCGTTGGAGAAACACCGTAAAAAGATTTAAAGGTTTTAGAGAAATGGGAAACATTAGCGAAACCACAATCATAAGCGATATCAGTGGCTCTTAGATCTGTAGTACCCAGTAATTGAATGGATTTTTCTAATTTTTTCTCTCTGAGATAAGAAGCAGGAGATGTTCTATAGATTTTTTTGAATTCTCTCTTAAAAGTAGAAAGACTTTTATTCGTTAAATGTGCTAATTGATCTAAGGTAATATTAGAAAAATGATGTGCTTCGATAACTTCTCTAAATGTATAAGAGGTAGGATGAAATAAATTAGAAAGTATGGAACGAATGGCTGGCGCATTTTTGGTTTGGTTTAGTAATAGAATAATTTCTTTAATCTTTAAGGTTAGGATTTCTTCATTTACCAAATTCGGATTCTCAAAATAAAACAGAATACTCTCAATATATTTCTTTACTAAAATATCACTTTGTAATTTAGACATTCCAATATCCGAAGGCTGTCGGTTTTTGAGAAAGTTAGGTAGCTTATTTTCATACACCTTTTGCAACACTTCTGGATGAAAGTGAACTGCTAGTGCTTGGTATTCTTCGGATGATTTAGAGGGCAACATATTACAAGAATAGTTCCCACATTTCATAAGAACAGACTCTTCTGAGTTAACTTTTAGCTTTTCAGTTTCGGAGATAGAATCATATTCTCCTTTGATTATATATAAAAAACAAGCCTCATCGTGCATGAGATTTGGTTTTTTATACGGTGGTTTTAGAATAACCGTTTCAAATACTATTTTCCCAAATAGATCAATCTTTTTATAATCGAGGATCATTTCTTTTTAAGTAAAGATAACTTTTAGAATGTTCAAAGTTTTGTATAATTAGGTCAATTTTTATTGTCAATTTAGATCAGATTTATAGAGTAAAGAATATGAACTAAGTTTTCTATTTCACTAATTAGTTTTATTTAAGAATTCAATTCTCGGTATTGACCATGATTAATGTTTGCAATTCTTTTTTCAAATTCATCAATGAGATTTTTATACAATGCTATTATTGGTTCTATAACTTGTGTCCAATCGTCAAATTCTAGATGATATTTGCAAACAATGCTCCAATAACCATCCAAACTACAAACAACTAAGGGACGAAAATCTTCTTTATTCGCAATTTCACTTAGAAGGTTTAAGGCATTATTAGTTTTTAAAAAATGAAGTACATTTTGGTTTTCAGATTTTAAAACGAATCTACTTTTTCTTCGTAAGAATAGATTCTTTAAATGAGAAATAGTGTCTATTTCAAAAGGGATTGGTTGTAGATCGTTAGATAATTTACAGCTTATAGTTCCAACATAATTAGTTCCTGTTTGATTAACGATCGTAAATTGATTGGATTTGTATTCAAATTTTATTTTAAAAATAACATTTGGACTTCTCGTTCCATCTCCAAACGATATGTCCTTATCATGGAGATACAATTTACCGTTTTCATTTTTAGCAATTTCCTTAAAGAATTCTATTAGCGTTTTCATATATCAGTAGTCTTATCCTACTAATAAGTACGAAAATTGTATAAATTGTTACTTTATTAGATCCAAAACCAAATCAATCTGATTTATATTATCATCAACTTTAGGGTATAATAGCAATGTGGATAGTATTTGAATACTATCAAACTGTTCATCTTTTGTTGGTCTCATTACTTTTATCCAACCACCATAAGTTCCGCCAGTATTTTCATAATTCTCTATTTCAAATTTGTTTAGAGCTAGTTGAGATTCCTTTAAGCTTTTGGTAGGAGTTAAAATAACATTTCTTATGTTGTTAGGAATTTTTGAGATAAAATCCTGTGTCTTTCCGAAATAAGTCGCATTTGGGATTAATGCTCTGAGTTGCAATTCAATTTCTAATTCTAACATGTGGTTCGGAAATAGATCTTTATAATGATGTATTGCTTCTTTTTTATGTTGTCTGTATATAGTTACTATTTTTTCATAATATAGCTTTCTTAAAGAAGGTAGTTCTTGTTTGATAGGCTCGTTCAATAATGCATCTATGGATAATCGCTGTTTGCACAATGCAGGAAGGTAATTGTTTTGTAAGAACGTTTTTCTATTTATAAGCCTTTCGACTTTTTGTTTTGTTTGCTCGTTTTGATGGATGATTCCTTCATCAATACTATTTTTTCTTTCTTCTAAAGTTGGAATATATTTTTTAAACTGTGTTTCGGTGAGAATAGATTTCATGAATTCTCGATAAAGCTCTAGTTTCTCCCATTCATTGTAATATTCACCATATTTATCCTTTACAGGTTCGTTCTCTTCATAATAAAACATTTGTTTAGCTTGATTTCGATCTAGATCTAATGAGTTGGCGTAAGAATTCATAATTACATCAGTTCTCATATCCACAATTGCTTTATAATCATCTTCTTCGATTTGATTAAAGGTTGTGAGTTCTTCTGGAGTTAGAAATCCATGTAATATTTCATTAGCAACTTCTTTAAATCTATAATGATAAGGCTTTCTTGGTTGATTATCGGATATAATTTCTTCGTTTCTTTTTATTACTAATTCTTCTGTATCGTTAAGAAGTAACTTAAATTGATCATATCGATTTTCTGATAGATTAAGAGCTTTATATTTTTTTAAGTATCGTTGATTTTTATAAGTTTCAAAATCATTCTTATCTATATGTCGTTTTTGCTCTTCTACAATTTTTTTGAACCTTGTTTTTTGTGAACTGGTTAATCTTCTTGCTATAGCTAGCATATACTTTAAATTCGCTTTTTCATATTTATAATCAGGATCAATACTAAAAGTATATTCTTTAAGGAATAAATACGTCAGTTCATCGATATCTTCAACCTGATCTTTTGTTAATGATAGGATTTCGGTAAAATCATCTGTAAAAGTTCTAGTTTGGGTAATTTTTGGATGTGACATTTACTGTTTTTAGGTTTTAAGTCGGAAATTCTAAAGGTAAGTGTCTTTTTTTAACGGTTTGTTACCCCATTTTTTGGTTTTATTACACAATAAATGGAAGGAGGGATAAGTATTAAATTTTCATCGTTAATTTATGCGCTGTTTATAACAATGTTTCTTTCGATAGCGTATTGTAGATCTTTTTTGTTCAGTGGTTTGTTGATGAGATCGTTCATACCAGCTTTTTTACAATCATCCGAAACTTCACTTAATTCAGAAGCTGTAAGGGCGATAATAGGTATTGAAGTATTAAACTCACGGATTTCTATTGTGGCACGCATACCATCCATAACTGGCATATTGATATCCATAAGAACAAGATCGAATGTGTCCTTTTTTATAGCTTGTACTGCTTCGATACCATTAGCAACAATAGTACATTCACACCCAATGTTTTTGAGTAAATTTTTGGTAACCAGTTGATTTATTTTATTGTCTTCTGCAACCAGGATATTGGCGGAGATCGAATCCTGCTCAGACGATTCCTCATCTTTGTCTGGGATTTCTAAACTCTCAGGAATGTCTGTATCGAGCTCGAAGTAAAACATCGAGCCGACCCCTTTTTTACTTTCAAAATAAATTTGACTTCCCATAACCTCAATAAGATTCTTTACTATAGACAACCCTAATCCAGTACCTTGTTTATTATCGTATACACTCCCTATTTGTGAGAATTCTTCAAAAATATACTCTTTTTGATCTTCTGGAACACCCATTCCAGTATCTTCAACTTCAAAGCGTAAGATTACTTTAGAGCCTTCTTTAGAAATTAGTTTAATTCTTAACCAAATTTTTCCTTGCTCTGTAAATTTAATAGCATTTCCAAGAAGATTAATGAGTACCTCGGAGGTTCGCAATGCATCTATATTTAGTAATTTAGGAATGCTGGGATTAAATTTTAAAATAAGTTCGTTTCCTTTCTTTTGGGCTTGATATTCGAAAGATTGGAGTATGTTTTGGGTTAAAGAATGAACATCCGTCGGTGTTTTAATAAGTTCCTTTTCTTCTGAATCAATTTTACTTACTTTAAGAACATTGTTTACCAAATCCAATAAATAATCTGCAGAAAATTTTAATGAATTTAGTAGTTTTTTGTCCTTATCCGATTGTTTTTCGTTTTCTAAAAGAATAGAAGAAATACCTACTACGCCATATAAGGGAGTTCTGAGCTCATGACTAATAGTGGAAATAAATTGAGATTTAATTTTACTAAGTTTTTCCGCTTGCGATTTTGCTTCGTACAATTCAGAATTTTTTATCTCAAGAATTTCAGTGACCTTCTTTTTAGATTGATACCCACGATAGTAAAAGAAAAAAGCTACTGCCAGTAATAAAAGTGCTGCTGTCGAGATAAAAATGATAAGCTTATTATTTTTGTCAAGGTCTACAAGTAAATCCTTTTCTCTTTCTGCTAATGCTAATTTTTTTTCATATCGATCAACTTTAGATCTAAAGTTAACGGTCTCATTTCCCTTAGATCTTGCGTTTTCAAATACTTTACGTTCATTCGCTTGAAGTAACTTTAAATCAGCTAAGGCTCTTGGGTAATCACCAATGTTTTCATACATCTCTGCTCGATACTGATAAAAATAACTTTTTCCTTTTGGCCAATAGGACTCGTCTTGCAAATACTCTAAAGATTTGTCAAAATATTCTTCAGCTCTTGCAATGTTTCCTTGATGGGAATAGTTCCTAGCTCTTAAAAGGTACAATGAACTTCGATCCACAAGAATACTATCAGGAATGCTAGCATCTATGCTGTCTGCTTCTTTAAGGTATACGGAAGCTTCATCATATTTATCTAAATCCATATAAGTCCAAATCAAATTATGTAAAGGGACTTGATACTGCTCTATATGCGAACTTTTCTTTACAAGTTGCACTGCTCTTTGGTAATAATCCAAAGCACTTTCAAAATCGTTATTACCATCATAGTATATATTTCCCAAACTATGTAGAATGTAAGGCAAAAGTAATTTGTCTTTGGTCTTTTCGGTATGTTCTAATGCTTTAAGATAGTTTTTAGTGGCATTTTCATAATCAATAATCTCGTATTGAACAGTTCCCATTAAAAAGTAACCATGAGATATATAATGATCATTTTTAAGTTCTCTACCATAGTCGACTGCTTTAAAGGCGTACTCTAACGATTCGTACATCTTATTAGCAACACGTAATTCTTCAGATTTTTTTATGAGATTATAAAGGCTGTCATTGTATTTGTAAGAAGGTTTTTCTTGAGAAAACGTACATAAAGTGCATAAAATAGCAATTATATAGAGGGTATTTTTTTTCAATTCTAAACAATTTTATTAAAAATGAACACATCTAAGTATATGATCATTGGATGTATTACACTGTTTAATTTTTTATTATAAGCCCTATTGTTTTTAATTTATTGGAAGATGCAGTGGTCGTTAGTTGTATTAAAACTGTCATAATTTAATAAAATTAAAGGGTTTATTTATGATTTTTTTAAGAAAACTCAGGAATAAACTCCAGTGAAATAAAATATTTGGGGAATTTTCCTCTTAACAAATAGGGAAAGGTGAGTGTACTGTTTTGATCTTAAATTTAGTTTTCAAATTAATTTTTATCAAGTTTCATAAGTTATCTAAATACATTTACATAAATTTCACAGATATTGAATTAATTAATATTGAAGGGAAATCATTATTGTGTTCAGAAGAGCTTTAAATTTTGTGAAGAAACATCCAATAAAATTCATTTTAATTGGAATTGCATCTATTTGGTACTATTTTTCTTTGCCATCTCCATTATTTAATGATCCTACTGCTACGGTAATCGAAACGAAAACTGGGGAATTACTTGGTGCCAAAATAGCAAAGGATGGACAATGGCGTTTTCCAGAAACAGACAGTGTACCACACAAATTTAAGGAGTGTATTATTGCATTTGAAGATCAACAATTTTATAGACATTTAGGATTTAATCCTGTTGCTATGTTTGAAGCAATTGGTGAAAATTTGGAAGCAGGTAAGGTTGTAAGAGGTGGTAGTACTATTACACAACAAGTAATACGGCTTTCTCGAAAAGGACAGAAAAGAACGTACTATGAAAAGGTGATCGAGCTCATTTTGGCCACACGATTAGAATTAGGAAAATCTAAGGAGGATATTTTAAAATTATATGCTTCTTACGCACCGTTTGGGGGCAATGTAGTCGGAATCGATATGGCTTCATGGAGATACTTTGGATTGCCAGCACATCAATTATCTTGGTCAGAAAGTGCTACCTTAGCGGTATTGCCCAATGCACCGTCTTTAATTTATCCTGGTAAAAATCAAATCCAATTATTAAAAAAGAGAAATAGATTACTAAAAACATTATTGGAACAAGAGAAAATAGATTCTATTACCTACCAATTGTCGGTAAGTGAATCATTACCTAAAAAACCATATACATTACCGCAAGATGCATCACATTTATTGGATCGATTGGCTCGCGATAATAAAGGTGAACGTATGCAAACAACAATTAATCGATCTTTACAACAACAAGTAAATAAGTTAGCTGAGCGCCATCATGGCATATTGAAGCAAAATGAAGTGCATAATCTAGCGGTATTGGTTTTGGATGTACGTACCAGAGAAGTACTAAGTTATGTGGGAAACGCTCCAACAGACAAAGCGCACCAAAAAGATGTGGATATTATAGAAGCTGCTCGAAGTACGGGAAGTACTTTAAAACCTCTTTTATATGCAGCAATGATGGATAAAGGAGAGTTACTCCCAGAGCAGTTGGTTTCTGATATACCAACTGTGATTGCAGGTTATACTCCTATGAATTATGATGAAAGTTTTAACGGCGCTGTACCTGCCAACAAGGCGCTTGCAAGATCGTTGAATATACCAGCAGTAAGATTGTTACAACAATATGGATTGCAACGATTTAGAGATGAATTAAATATATTTAAAATTAAGGATCTTAAATATACTGCGGATCACTATGGATTATCACTCATTGTAGGTGGAGCAGAAGGGAACCTTTGGGATTTGTGTAAAACGTATGCTGGTCTCGCTGGCACACTTAATCATTATGAAGAATCCTCTAGCGAATATTATAGTAATGAGTTCGCAGAACCAATTGTTTTGGCCAATCAAAATGTTGATTTTGGTAAACTCGAACAAGAAAAGCCTATGTATGGTTCTGGAAGTATATGGTTAACTTTTGAAGCAATGAAAAAGGTAAATCGTCCAGAGGGTGATGAAGCATGGGAATTTTATGATTCTGCCCGAGAAATAGCTTGGAAAACAGGAACTAGTTTCGGCAATAGAGATGCTTGGGCGATTGGGGCAAGTAGAGATTATGTAGTAGGAGTATGGATAGGAAATGCAGATGGCGAAGGAAGACCTGAACTAACTGGATTAAATTCTGCAGCACCATTGCTATTTGATGTAGTCAATTTATTACCAAATTCTAATTGGTTTCCGGCGCCTTATGATGATTTGGTAGAAGCTGAGGTATGCACACTGAGCGGTTTTTTAGCTTCAGAAGAGTGTGCTTCTAAAAAAATGTTGATTCCTACGGCAGGAATTAAAACAAAACCTTGTCCGTATCATAAGTTAATTCATTTAGATCCTTCGCGAGAATTTCGTGTGAATTCTTCTTGTGAATCAGTAGATACAATGATTCATGAACCATGGTTTGTATTGCCGCCTTTACAAGCATATTATTTTAAGGGAAAACACGCTAGTTATAAAAATTTACCTCCCTATAGATCAGATTGTGTAAAGGAACTGACGGGTAATATGGATTTTATTTTCCCGAAAGGGAATAGCAGTGTATACCTACCTAAAGGGTTTGATGGAAAAACTAATGATGTGATATTAAAAATAGCTCATACTATTCCAGAAACAAGAGTGTTTTGGTATATAGATGATAATTTTATAGGAGTTACGAAACAGTTTCATGAAATGCCGGTAAAACCATCTCCAGGAAAACGTATTATTACGGTAATTGATGAAAAAGGGAATGAGTTAAAGAAGAGAATCGAAATTAAAGAGTAAAACTATATCCCAATAATTCGCTTATCAGGATATAGTCTTAAGATTTTAAAGAGGTTTATAGACTAAGCCAAAAGAAAATGAAGTTTCTTTGTTAAAATTACGACCATCTATATTTTGATTATAGGCAGTAGAAACGCCAATCTCATTCTTATATACTGGGATGTATAAGTTTACATTAATATTCGTATAATCAACTTCGGTTTGTGGAAGTGCTCTTGGTCCTCCAGCTTCGGCAAATTCTGGTGTTCCAATATCAAGTCCGTCCATCGAATCTTGTACTGCTAATTGTACATGTGTATAAAAATAGTTGTTAAAATACCCCAGCTTTATACCGTATACTTGCGCATTAGGAACATCAAAATCACTGTTGTCCTTTAAACTGTATCCATACTGTACTTCTGTGAAAAAATTAACTTTTGTTGTTAGCTGAGCCATAACATTTGCATTAAAAGCATTCGCATTGTTTCCCAATGATAGAACACCTTCAGCTTCATAATTACCAATAGGAATACTGGCTCCCACAGCTGCACCGATACCAAGTTTTCCTAAGGAGTTGATGTTCCTTTCTAAGATTCTTCCTTTTAGAAATACACTTAGGTCCTGAATACCTTCTACGCTTGATGTTCCTTGTACCGGATCTGGTTCTCCCGTTTCACTTTCTATAAATATGTAAGGTATATTAAGGGACGCAGATAACCAATTTGTGATTCCGTATTCACCATAAAGATTCACTATATAGGAAGATATCGAACCTAAACCAGCAGGGTTACCTTCTGTAAGCTCAGTGCCTCTATAAAACCTGTCATATTGTTTGAAAGAATAACTCGGAGCTATTGTAAGTTCATTCTTTTGTGGATAAAAACCACTTACTTCTGTTTGAGCTACTAAAGGAGCAGAAAAACATAGTAATACCATAGCCCCTAAAAAGGACTTCTTAGATTTGTGTAACATGATAATTTTTTAAAAAGGTTAATAAGCCTCCTTAGACGGGGAATATTCACCTATAATTACAAACCAAAATGTTACAGATTTGTTAATTGAAAAATCCTCAGATTTTGAAGATTTTTTTACCAATTTCGGAATGGAAGCTTGCTTAATTGAGAATTATAATATTTGGGATCACCTGTTACTTCATCTCCTAACCAATTTGGTTTATCAAAAGCTTCATTTTCGTCTTGTAATTCTATTTCTGCAATGATTAATCCTTGGTTTTCATCAAAAAATTCATCCACTTCAAATACATGATCTCCAGATGGTATTTCATACCTAATTTTTTTGATGACTCCTTGTTCACAAATTTTAATTAAATTTTTGGCATCTTCTACAGGTATGTTTTTTTCCCATTCATAACGAGAAGTACCGGTTTCATTACTCTTACCCTTAATAGTAATAAAAGCTTGTTCGTCTTTGATCCTTATTCTAACAGTTCTATCAGGATCTGTATTTAAAAATCCTTGAACAATATGTGTGCTCCTATTTGCCTCCTGCTTATATGCATTTGATTTTACCAAAAATTTACGTTCTATTTCAATCATTGTAATATTTATTATGCAAAGGTTATAATAACTACAATCTCCTAGCACCTTTTTTTTAGATGCTTATATCCATATTTGAAGATCAAAAAAACAATTTTTAATCTTCAAATATGGATATTTAGATTGCTTGAAAGATATTATTTATCTAGACCATTTGTCAATAAATTTTTCATTTAGCCTGATAAAATCTTTGTTCTTTGCTTTCTTAGATAATTCTAAAGACTTTTTTGCAGCATTGACGGCTTCGGTTTTTCGGTTGAGATCTGCGAGAATAAGTGCTTCTCTATATACTTGGAAAAACAGTGGCTTTTCGGACTTAGTTGCTTTTTGAATATAAACTAGTGCTTTGTCCAGATCTTTTCCTGTTTCATGTAAATAGAGTGCTGCTTGAAAATAATCAAAATTAGATGGTCCAGCTAATGTCTTTTCTATATTAGCCATCGCTTTAGTGTGCGTATTTAGTTTTATAGGTATGGCAATTTTACTTTGATCCCAAGCTATTACTAGATCGGTACTGTTTAGTGTGATTTCATCAAAGTATATTAGTAAAGTTTCCTGTGAGTCTTTTAGTTTCTCTGATCTTACCTGAAAACTAGCAGTAGGTTCTTTTTCTACATATGTGTTCCAGTTTCCAGATTGATAGGTGTATAAATTTACATCCCAATATTCAGAGTTAGGTTTGGTTAAAATTGCATAAGATCCTTTTTTCACTTCGGTGTTCTGAATTGTTAGATCTTCACTAAAAGTAACTTTTGTGGTGGCGTTTGCGCCAGTTCTCCATAACTCTCCGAAGGGGATAATTCCATTTTCTCCAAAAATAACTCTATCTCTTTTACTAGGTCTGGAATATTGAATCTCTATATCCGCTAAGCCAACAGTTTGAGTTGTTTTTGATAATGGACTTAATGCCGGAATTGAAAGTTGGGCATTAGTAGTAGTTACAGTGAGTAATACACTGATGAAAAATATTTTGAACATAATTTTTAATTTAATAATATTAGAGATTTGAGAAGTATTCTTTGGGAGTTGTACCCATTAGATCTTTAAAAGATTTGTTGAAGGTGGTTTTTGAGTTAAAGCCTGCTTCTTGAGCTAAACCAAAAAAGGTCATATTTTTCGCTTGATCCGTCTTTGCTAAATCGATAAATTCTTTTATGCGATAATAATTTACGTATTCGAAAAAATTCATTCCGATACGCTCATTAAGTAAACGAGCTATTTCTGGGTTGCTTACACCTAACATTTCCGCTAATTCTGATTTAAGTAGTTTCCTGTTTAGATACGGTTTTTTCTCAATCATTAAATGATCTAATTGCGATTTTAAATCATCTAATTGGTTATGTGATAATTTGGATTGCACGTATTTTTTGGGTTTTATGATATTCGAAACCTTAAATAAATCAGGTTCTTTCATCCCGTAAAAAGTGATAAATAAAATAATTAGGGCAATACTGATCCAGATTACTTGCCAACTTACTCGATTGAATAATTCATAATCCAATAGCCAATTAAGAAACATTAGAAACCAGCAAAGTAAACATATACCAATAGCAATTAGAAAATTTAGAAAAAATTGAGATTTGATATAATAGCTTATCTCATTCTGAATATCTTTTTTAAATTTTAGGAATATCATTAGACTTTTGATCCAATAAGTAATATTAAAAGCCAATCCTATTGCAATAAAAATCAGTGTGATTCTAAATTGAAGTCCACTTTGAATTCTAATTTTTAAGATATCATCAGAGGGAATAATAAAAGCTATAGTTACCCCAAGATTGTATATTACAGCTGGTAGGTAATGCAGTAATTCTTTCTTTGAAAAAGGTTTGTTCAATAAGCTGGACCTCGTAAATAGATAAATAGTAGCTCCGAATAACAAAGTAGAAAACTCAGAAAAAGTAACCCATCGATAATTATCACCAAAGAACCCTGATATGTATAAAACCCGACCCGTAAGTCCAATGGAAAGGACAAGTACTAGGAATGCTATATATTTATTAATTGTCTTTCTCTTTTTTGGAGAAAATACATAAATAAAAAGCAAAAATAGGCTTTGAAAATACCCAAAATAAACAAGTTGATTCAGGAATGATTGCATAGAAGCTTGATCTTTTCGGCTTTAATATACTAGTTTAAAACAAATTGATTTACATGCAACACACCATTGTGATCCATTTTTAGATTTTCTTTATAAAAAGCATCGAACTCTTCTTTAGAATTCCATTGGGTAATGACAAGTAAATCAGGATTGTGATAATAACCTAATGGTGATTTTCCATTAGTAAGTTCCAAGATTTTTGTTCCTCCTTTGGATTTTGTTTTTTGTTGCCAAAGAGCTATAAATTTTTCAAATGGTGTATCATCTTTCTTCCAATATGAAGTTGCTACGGTATATTTATTTTTATCAATTTTAAAAGAGATGTCATTTGGCATTTCATAGTAGGTTAAGTTAAATACAGACCATAAATCTCTTCGTTGTTGATGAAAATCTGGCACTATTCCTTCAATTTCTGAAAGAAACTCTTCCCTGTTTTTGAGATCTTTCCACTTACCCAAAATAAAACTAGTAGGTTGAATATTTCCTTGAATTGTTTTGCTGATCTTAAAACCTGGTAATGGTTGAAATGTTTTTTTTATCCCAACTGGAAAAATCGTTTTCTTATACCTTTCGAAATTTTGTTTGGTATCCGGTTTAGTAGTTAATAATAGAATATCTAGAATTTCTCCTTTTTTAAAAGAGAAAGATTTAATATCTGATTGTGCAAAGAGACTGGTTGTCAATAAAAATGTTATCAAAAACAAAATATGATTTTTAAATGGCGTTGTCATTTGTCAAATTTTAAAGATTTATAATTTTATTGACAAATGTAGAGGCTTCACTAAATAATTAGTAAAATCAGGGGTTAAGAAAGATACGGATACGGTATACGAACCAATTAATGCATATGATTAGCATAAATCTCTTCAATTTCATCAGAAAGTATTCTTTGTTTTTCAGAAAAATTATTTGCGAGCCAAATCATAGAAGAAACAATTGTTTTTGGATGTATGGATCGATACTTTTTAAGTGAACCGATTAACAAGGGATTGATCAATTTCATTAAAAGTTTGAAAAAAGATTCTCCACTTCTCTTTTCTTTTCTTTTGCCACCAATTAATGAAGGCTGTAAAATATGAACTTTGGGTATTTTAAAATCTAATACTTTTTCTTCCATTTCACCTTTAGTGCGATTGTAGAATATTTTGCTTTTAGGATCTGCTCCTAAAGCAGAAATCACAATAAATGTCTTTATCTGGTTTTGTTCACATAGTTCGGCTGCTGTCACAGGAATACCATAGTCTATAGAACGGTATAATCTTTTATCAGGAGTTTTGGCATTAGTGGTTCCAATACAACAAAATACTTCGTCTCCATGAAAATCATTGTTGCAGGATGCTAATTGTAGCATGTTGACTAAGTGTTCCTCAATTTTAGGATGTGATATACCAATAGATTTTCTTGAAAATAATTTTATCCTTTCATAACGAGTATCCGTAAGTAATTGATTAAGGAGCATCGTTCCTGTCAAGCCAGTAGCACCAAGTATAATTGCTGTTTTGCCCATTTATTATTGATTTTTTGTAAATATAATGAGCATACTATCATATAACTTTAAAGCACTATGAATACTCGTGATTGTTTACATAGCACAATGCGCATGAAAACGTGCTTTTTTAAAAAGAATTAAGAAATATTATGATAATCTTCTGTAGGATATACTCCAAATAGTGTTATTTCTGCTCTAACATTACTGCACTTTCTGGAGTACAATTTTCATTTCCATCATCCTCTGTAAACACAAGATTAACCGAAGCCTTATCCTTACTTTGAGCGTCAATCTGTAAAATAATATCAAAACCTTGTTTCGTATCCTTGTATTTATCTACTTCTACGGATTTTCCATTATGACTTATTGCGAATGGCTCGTTCTTGGCTTTTACGATTGTGGCTCTACCTCCAACAGTTTTATTACAAGAACCATTACTGTAGGTTAATGTATATTGTATCGAAGTATCTGAAATCCATTGAATGGAAAGATTTTGACTAAAATTACCTCCATTTTTTTTGGAATTCTCTCCTTTTTTTGCGGAACTAGTTCCTTGTATAGAATACGTTCTTGGATTCGAGTTGTCTGTAGTAGTAACATCACTTACATTTTCAGAATTCGTAATATTATTACTAACAGTAGTATCGTTTGGAGATTTGCTTTCTGATTTACAGCAAATTAAAGCGAATAGAAATAGCAGGGCGTAATTTTTCATCAGTATTCTTTATTAATTAGTTCAATTTGATAGGGTCTTAATAAGGCAAGATAGGATTTTTATTTGATAAATCTAAATCGTAAAGATAGAAACCATTGCGTTACAACTATTAATTTTACAATATTTTTATAAATAGATCATTCCATATGTCTAAAAAGTACATCGATAAAAGCGGTTTCTATTATTTTTGTATTGTGATGAAATTGAATAGCGATAGAAAGATCATACACGTGGATATGGATGCTTTTTATGCTTCTGTAGAACAGATGGATAATCCTGAATTAAAAGGTAAACCATTAGCTGTTGGTGGCGGAGGTAAAAGAGGCGTAGTTAGTGCTGCTAGTTATGAAGCACGAAAATTTGGTGTTCGATCTGCAATGCCTGGGTTTACGGCAAAAAAATTGTGTCCGGATTTATTGTTTGTGAGACCAAGATTTGATAGGTATCAAGAAATTTCGAAACAAATTCGAAAGATCTTCTTTGAGTATACTGATTTAGTAGAGCCACTATCTTTGGATGAAGCTTATTTGGATGTAACTACAAATAAAAAGGGTAATCCCAGTGCTTCATTAATAGCCCAAGAAATAAGACAACGAATTTTTGATGAAGTTGGTCTAACAGCATCTGCTGGAATCTCAATCAATAAATTTATTGCTAAGGTAGCTAGTGATTATAACAAACCCAATGGGCAAAAAACTGTAAATCCAGAAGAAGTTTTAGAATTTTTAGAAAACTTGGACGTAAAAAAGTTTTATGGAGTAGGTAAGGTAACTCAGGCTAAGATGTATCAAATGGGAATTTATACGGGTAAAGACTTAAAGGCTAAGTCTGAGGAATTTTTGGTGGAACATTTTGGAAAATCTGGAGGACATTATTATCGTATTGTTAGGGGAATTCATTTAAGTGAAGTAAAACCTAATAGAGAAAGAAAATCACTTGCTGCGGAGAGAACTTTTAGTGAGAACATTTCTTCTGAAATATATATGCTAGAAAGGCTAGAAAATATCGCAGAAGAACTTCAAAAAAGGTTACAAAGAAGTAAGGTAGCAGGTAGAACAGTTACTTTAAAAATTAAGTATAGCGATTTTATTTTACAAACAAGAAGCAAGACATTACCCTATTATGTAAGTGATGCAGCAATATTATTAGAAACAGCTAAAGAATTGTTGTATCAAGAAAAAATGAGAGATTCTGTAAGACTATTAGGAATTTCATTATCAAACCTGAATACATCTAGCGGTCAGAAAAAGAAAGAAAAGGAACTAAAGGAGTTTGAAGTAATACAACTGAAATTCGATTTTTAAATAAAAAAAAGCCAGTTGAATTACTGACTTTTTAATCTTTTTTATAGTTGAACAATAAGAGTTCTTATTCGTACATGTAAGTAAATGTTCCTTCAGTGATGGTGAAATCAATGGGTGATGAAGGGTCAGAAGTTCCATCTGCTGTGGTAAATGAGAAAGTTCCGGTTACAATCTTTGTTGAGGTATTTACCTCTGTGATCTCAATGGTACCATTTCTTGTGGATTCATCTATTTCATTTGTAAGGTCTAAGAAGTCAATAAAATGAGAAGGAGTGGTGTCGAAAATTTCCGGCCCCGTTTCATAAGTGCCAACTACGATATCACTCTTTTTTAACCAGATTTTGATTTCTCTAGCACCAACAAGACCTCCTTGTCGACCAATTAGTAATACAAAGTCTTCTTCTGGAAAGTAGTTAAAAATTGTTGTACTCGATGGTTCATTATTTCCGAAAGGATTATTAGCTAGGAAATCTTCTCCGTTAACTTTTGCTGTCATTGCATAACTAGAGTTCTCCTCCGCATCGTCATCTGAGGAACAAGATAAGATAGCTAACATTGCAAGGATAAGTAGAGTGAATCTGATTTTCATAAAGTTTTTTAGTAATTGGTTATGATAAATGTATGCTCAAAAATAATTTTAAACTATACGTTAGTATCATTAGCGATTAAAATGTTACTGTCAATTGGTTTTTTTTAGCTTTAAAGTTTCGGTTTGTTTAGATCTTGCATAATATTTCAGCAGCACGTTTCAAAGTATCGTCTGTTTTGGCAAAACAAAAACGTAATACTTTGTCATCTTGTTGGTTAAGATTAAAAACAGACACAGGAATGGAGGCAATTTTATAGTCTTTAGTTAATCTTTCAGAAAAAATAACATCTCTTTCGTTTGTAATCGAACTATAATTTAATAATTGAAAATAAGTCCCAGAAGCGGGCGTAAATGTAAATTTTGATTCTTCGATGAGAGATAAAAACAAATCTCTTTTACTTTGGTAAAAACTCGGCAATTCTAGGTAGTTTTTTGGTGTTTTAAGATATTCTGCCAAAGCATATTGCATTGGGTGATTACTACAAAAGACATTGAATTGATGAACTTTTCTAAATGCTGACATAAGATCTTTTGGAGCTAAACAATATCCCATTTTCCAGCCAGTTGTATGAAATGTTTTTCCAAATGATGCGGTTATAAAAGAACGCATTCTTAAATCTGAAAATCTTGCGGCACTCTGATGCTCGTTGTGATCAAAGATGATATGTTCATAGACTTCATCACTTAATAGAATGATATCAGTTCCTTTAAGCAGTTCTTCTAATTGGAGCATATCTTTTTTAGACAAAATGGTTCCCGACGGATTATGAGGAGTGTTTATAATAACCATCTTTGTTTTAGAAGTAATTTTAGAAGCTACTTCTTTCCAATTAATGCTAAAATTTGGAGCTGATAATTGAATTGGCACTACCACTCCTCCAAATAATTCTATGGACGGTTCGTAAGAATCATATGCAGGTTTAAAAACAATGACTTCATCTTCAGGTTTTATAAAAGCGGCAATGATCGTAAATATTGCCTGAGTCGCACCAGAAGTAACCGTTACCTCTGTTTCTGGATGGTAAGTACTGCCGTATAAACCATTAGTCTTTTCTGCAATAATACCTCTTAAGGATAATAGACCAGGCATCGGAGCGTATTGGTTATATCCTTTTTGCATAGCTTTAGTAACCAGGCTGGTAAGTTTATGGTCTGCTTCAAAATTCGGAAAACCTTGTGATAGATTAATGGCTTTATACTCATTTGCCATTTTACTCATAATAGTAAAAATGGTAGTAGTAACATTAGGGAGTTTAGTAGGTATGTTTTTCATCTGCAAATCAAAAGGTGAAGGTATAAAAAAATGAAAAATTTAGATACCTAACATCAAGAGTGTAATTTGCAGAAGATTAATTTCTTTTCTTACCGCTGGTTTCGAATCTAACTTTAACAATATTCTAAAGATATATCTAATCTAATTCGTAGTTCTAATTGTGTTAAAATATACTTTTTGATTAAGACTTGATTATTATTTGTTTAAAGTTACGACTATATTTCAAACGATTTCGTAATGAATACTGAACAAAATTTCGAATCTATTTTAAATTCATTATAAATACTGCATTCCTGTATCAAAATGTTGTTAAAAAGATGTTTGAGCCTTATTTTTGCTAATCAAAAATTTTAAACATTCTTTATAATGAGTGGATTGATAAAATCTTCAATAGCTAGAAAGGTTGCGATGGCACTTTCGGGACTTTTCTTAGTATTTTTCTTATTACAACATTTTACCATCAATTTTACTTCTATTTTTAGCCCAGACACATTCAATGAGTTGTCTCATTTTATGGGTACAAATCCAGTGGTTCAGTTTGCTTTGCAACCAGTGTTAATTTTTGGAGTAGTTTTCCATTTTATAATGGGATTTGTTCTTGAGTTAAAAAATAGAAATGCAAGAGCAGTTAAATATGCAAAGTATAGTGGTGGAGCTAATTCTTCTTGGATGTCTAGAAATATGATCCTTTCGGGATTAGTGATTTTAGCTTTCTTAGGGTTACATTTCTATGATTTTTGGATTCCTGAAATGGTTCATAAATATGTAGAATTTGCACCAGAAGATCCTACTCGCTATTATCATGAATTGCTAGAAAAATTTGTAAGTCCGGTTAGGACTGGATTATATGTACTTTCATTTGTGTTTTTAGCATTGCATTTGTGGCATGGATTTGCTTCTTCATTCCAATCAGTTGGATTTAACAATAGGTTTTCTGTTGGAGCAACTAAGTTTGCTAAAGTATTCGCTGTTGTAATTCCGTTAGGTTTTATCATCATTTCTTTAGTACTTCATTTTAATCATAATCATTAAAAACCACTACTATGTCAATTTTAGACTCTAAAATACCAGAAGGTCCACTGGCAGATAAGTGGACAAAACATAAAAATACAATCAACCTGGTAAATCCTGCCAATAAACGTAATATCGATGTTATTGTTGTAGGTACTGGACTAGCAGGAGGAAGTGCCGCTGCAACTTTAGCGGAACTAGGATATAATGTAAAGACATTTTGTTATCAGGATTCTCCAAGACGTGCACACTCCATTGCAGCGCAAGGAGGTATCAATGCTGCAAAAAATTATCAAGGAGATGGAGATTCTAATTATCGTCTTTTTTATGATACCATAAAAGGAGGTGATTATAGATCTCGAGAAGCAAATGTATATAGATTAGCAGAAGTTTCTGCGAATATCATAGATCAGTGTGTGGCACAAGGAGTTCCTTTTGCCAGAGAATATGGAGGTTTGTTAGATAACAGATCGTTTGGTGGAGTACTTGTTTCTCGAACATTTTATGCTAAAGGACAAACGGGACAGCAACTTTTATTAGGAGCTTATTCTGCGATGAACCGCCAAATAAATAGAGGAAAAATACAAGCATTTAATCGTCATGAAATGCTTGACCTTGTTAAAATAGATGGTAAAGCAAGAGGAATTATAGCAAGGAATCTTGTAACAGGAGAGATAGAACGTCATTCTGCACATGCGGTTGTATTGGCCACAGGAGGATATGGAAATGTATTCTTTTTAAGTACAAATGCAATGGGTAGTAATGTAATGGCTGCTTGGAGAGCACATAGAAGAGGTGCTTTCTTTGCAAATCCTTGTTATACTCAAATTCACCCGACTTGTATTCCAGTTTCAGGAGATCATCAATCTAAATTAACATTGATGTCAGAATCTCTTCGTAACGATGGAAGAATTTGGGTTCCAAAGAGAAAAGAAGATGCAGAAGCGATACGAGCAGGTAAATTAAAACCAACACAATTATCTGAAGAGGAAAGAGACTATTACTTAGAGCGTAGATATCCTGCTTTTGGTAATTTAGTGCCTCGTGATGTTGCTTCTAGGGCTGCCAAGGAAAGATGTGACGCTGGTTTTGGAGTAAATAAAACTGGAGAAGCTGTATACCTTGATTTTGCCTCTGCAATACAACGATATGGTAAAGAAAAAGCATTGACTTCTGGAATTCATAATCCAACTGCTCAACAAATTTTGGAATTTGGAGAAAAGGTTATCGAGAATAAGTACGGTAACTTATTCCAGATGTATGAAAAAATCGTTGATGAGAATCCTTATAAAACTCCAATGATGATTTATCCAGCTGTACATTATACAATGGGAGGCCTTTGGGTAGATTATAATCTGCAAACTACGGTTCCTGGTTGTTATGCAGCTGGAGAAGCTAATTTTTCTGATCACGGAGCAAATAGACTAGGAGCATCTGCATTAATGCAAGGTCTTGCAGATGGTTATTTTGTATTACCATATACAATAGGAGACTATCTTTCTCATGATATTAGAACTGGTAAAATTCCAACGGATACACCAGAATTTGATCAGGCGGAGAAAGATGTAAAGGAAAGAATTGAAAAATTAATGTCTGGATCAGGAGAACATTCTGTAGATTATTACCACAAAAAGTTAGGTAAAATCATGTGGAACAAATGTGGAATGTCTCGTAATGAAAGTGGACTAAAAGAAGCGATTGAGGAAATATCTGCCTTAAGAGCGGATTTCTGGAAAAATGTAAAAGTACCAGGTACGGCAGATGGTTTAAATCAGGAATTAGAAAAAGCAGGTAGAGTTGCTGATTTCTTAGAACTGGGAGAATTATTTGCTAAAGATGCTTTGGATAGAAATGAATCTTGTGGAGGACATTTTAGAGAGGAATCTGTAGAACAGTCTGGTGAACAAAAAGGAGAGGCATTAAGAGATGATAAAAACTTTAAGTACGTATCTGCTTGGGAATATAAAGGAGAACCAAAAGACGCTGTACTTCATAAGGAAGATCTTGTATTTGAAAATATTGAATTAAAAACACGTTCTTATAAATAATAAAAAAGCTATGAATCTTACATTAAAAATATGGCGTCAAAAAGACGCTCAATCTAAAGGAAAGATAGTAGAATATCCAATTTCAGGTATTGAAGGAGACATGTCTTTTTTAGAAATGCTAGACGTGTTAAATGAAGAGTTAATCAATAAAGGAGAAGAGCCTGTAGTATTTGATCACGATTGTAGAGAAGGTATTTGTGGATCTTGTTCTTTACAGATTAATGGAGAACCACACGGACCAGATCGTTTGATTACGACTTGTCAACTGCATATGAGAAAGTTTAATGATGGTGATACGATCTTTATTGAGCCATTTAGAGCTAATGCTTTTCCAGTGATAAAGGATCTTATGGTAGATAGAAGTGCTTTTGATAGAATTCAACATGCGGGTGGATATATCTCTGTAAATACTTCAGGAAATACAATTGATGCTAATGCTATTCCGGTTAATAAAGAAAATGCAGATGATGCGTTTGCAGCAGCTACTTGTATTGGATGTGGTGCTTGTGTAGCAGCCTGTAAAAATGCTTCTGCAATGTTGTTTACTTCGGCAAAAGTCTCTCAGTATGCATTATTACCACAAGGACAGGTTGAGGCCACTGAGCGTGTCTTGGCAATGGTAAATCAAATGGATGAAGAAGGGTTTGGTAACTGTACTAATACGGGTGCATGTGAAATCGAATGTCCGAAAGGAATATCTTTAGAGAATATTGCACGTATGAATCGTGAATATTTAAAAGCAAGTGTGAAAGGATAAATTTCAGTCATACAAACATAAAAAAATCCCAAATCAGAAGAGATTTGGGATTTTTTTGTTTCAAGGTGTAATTTTTTGTGGTAACATTTTTATCATTAATGACATTAACTAATAGTAAAGGAAAAGTTCTGGATGGTACACAAATAGTTAAATGACTATTACAAGAGCTTTTTATTAGCTATTTTTAATTAGAAATATCAAAAACAAATATGATGAGAAGAACCGTTTTATTAGCCTTAATAGCTTTAGTAACCTGTAGTGTGGGAGCGCAAAATCGTATTGATAGAAGTACACTAACACCAATTGACCTATTATTTAGACCGCTAGAGTATAAAGAAAGAGATAGACCAGGAGAAATTGAAAATGTTGATCTAGAAGGAGCAATAGGATCTCCTTATGAGGATAAAGTTTTTAGACAAGGAGAGCTGGTAGACTTAAGATTTGAGAAAAAAGTAGTTGGAATGTTCGTAAGGTACAATGTGTACTCTAATGAAGTTGAGCTAGTGAAACATCCGGAGAGCAAAAATATAAATGCAATGATCAAAGCGGATAAAGTTTATGCTAAAATTGGTGCTAAAGAATATCATTACAAAGAATACCAAGATGCTAATAATGATCTTAAGAAAGGATATTTAATAAAGCTGAGATGTAATGCAAAAATCAATGTGTATAAAGAGGTTATAAAAACTTTTGTACATCCAAAAGTAGCGCAAACATCATATCATAAAAACGAACCAGCTAAATTTATGGATACTGAGAAGTATTATATGGAAATTGATGGAAAGTTGGTGCATATTAAAATGAATAAGAGGAAAATTGTAAAATCATTCCCTGGTAAGCAAAGTGAGTTAAAAGACTATATCAGTAAAGAAGGATTAAAATTTAAAGAAGAAGTGGATTTGGTTAGATTAGTTGCATACTACGACACCTTATAAAAATTATTTTTTGTTAAACGCTAGAGAACTCCAAACTTACATTGGTTTGGAGTTTTTTAATTCCTAAATAATTGCCTCATGATAAGAATATTACTTTGTTTAATAGCACTCTTTACAATATGTGTAGGGTGCGGCAAAAAAGATGAAATCAATCAAGATTTTATTGAAGAAGTTGCTTCCTTACGATCAGATAATGAAAGAAGAGTGTTTTTGGAAGAAATACGTATTTCTAATCAAAAGTCGAGAAATAATATAATACATATCGAGTCTGTTTATGGTTATAATAGTAAAGAGAGATCAAAAGCACTCCAGGAAAAAATCATAGCCGATAAGATTAACTTACAAAAAATAGAACTGTACTTAGAAAAGTATGGACATCCATCTGCCGAAATACATGGAGAACTAGCAGCTAAAACTCCATATATCATCTTATATCATTGTAGTAACCTAGAATCGAAACAGAAAAACTTCGAATATTTATATAAAGCATATAAGAAAGGGGATTTAAGAGCTAATAGTTTTGCTATGTTTTTAAGTAGTTATTACAATGATCAATTCGATGAAAAATATTACCTGCCTTAGTAACTATAATGACACATTGCTTTTCTTTTGAAGTTATTATAGTAAACTATAAATGAACTTCAAGCCATATATTGTACAAAAAATAGTAATTTTCTTTATATTAATTTTAGTTTTCAGCGGTTGTAAAGAAGCACGTGTCTCTTCTGAAAAAGATTTTGCAAAAGAAGTAAAAAGCTTAAGTACTATTGATCTCCAAAAAGAATTTCTGGAGGAAATATATAAAACCGACCAAGAAACTAGAAATGCATTGAATGATGCTAGACTCACATATGGATATGATAGTGCTGAAAAAAAAGAGGTACAACAAATAATGGTGAATAATGATCGAAATAATTTTCAAAAGATAGAATTGTACCTACAAAAATACGGACACCCAAGTATAGCCGAACATGGAGAGAAAGCGTCTAGAGCACCTTGGATTGTAATTCATCATACCGGCGATATAACATCCAAAGAAAGAAATTTCACCTATTTATACGAAGCATACAGAAAAGGAAACCTAGAATCTGGTAGTTTTTCCTTGTATCTTGAAAGATTACATCGCACAAAATTTGGTAATCGATTTACTTTGCCCAACCCATATAGAGAGGAACAATTGATTGACTCACTGATAACAAGACTTGATTTGGTGGCTAAAGAGTATTAAGTTTAGATTTCTATTTCTTCCATAATTTTTCCTCTACAACCGTTTTTAACACTTGATCTCGGTAATTTCTACTTAACGGAATAGAGGTATTCCGAATTTGAATTTCATGGCTAATTACAGTATCAATTTTTGTAATAGCTATAATATATGATTTGTGAACTCTAATAAAATGTTGCGGATTTAATTTTTCTTCAATGTCTTTTAGGTTTAGTAATGTGATATGTTTTCCTTTGGTAGTATGAATGGCCACATAATTCTGTAGACCTTGTATATAAAGGATGTCGTTACAATATATTTTTTCGTATTTATGTTCGCATTTAACAAAGAAGTAAGAATCTTCGGTATCCTTTTTATTAGACTTTAAAATAAATTGTTCTTTAGCCTTTTGTACAGCTTGTACAAACCGATCAAATGTGATAGGCTTTAATAGGTAATCCAAAACATTTAGACGAAATCCTTCTATTGCATAGCTTGGGTATGCTGTGGTGATAATTACCATGGGTAAGTTTTTAGTAATTTTCAAAAAATCTATACCACTCATTTTAGACATCTGAATGTCTAAGAATATCAAATCGATCGTCTGTTGATCCAATATTTCCGACAATTCTAAGGGGTTTTCGCAAGTGTCAACGATCGTTAAAAAATCAACTTCTTTTGCATAATTAGAAAGTCCTTCTCTAGCTAATGGTTCATCATCAACAATAACTGTTTTTATCATAGTGTTTTTTTTATGAAACCATATTTCTGTTTTGTGCCACCTGATCGTTCATAATCAACTCTTCTAAGGTAATTCTTAAGCTAATACTAAATCGGGTTTTGTGATAATCAATTTTTAAATCATATTTTTTTGGATATAGTAAATCTAACCTTCTGGTTACATTTTCTAGTCCAATTCCGCCGTAAGTTGAAGTCTTTTCAAAGTTATTTTTGTTCTCAATACTATTATTAACATAAAAATGTAGGCAATTATCATTGGCTAATTGCGCTCTTATTTCAATCCAATTAAGCATATCTTTAGAATTAGACACGTGCTTAAAAGCATTTTCTACAAAAGTGACTAGAATAAAGGGGGCGATTCCCATTGGGATTTTATTGGCTAGATGTACAGAAAGATCAATCTTTAGGTTTTTATTTCTCCTTAACTTTTCTAAGGCTACAAAATTTTCTAAATAGCTGATTTCTTGATCAAATGGAATGAGCTGTTCATTACATTCATATAGTTGATATCGAAGTAAATCCGAAAACTTGGCTAAAGCAGTAGAAGCTTCACTAGGCGCTTTATGAATTAAAAAAAATATAGAATTGATAGTGTTGAATAAAAAATGAGGGTTGAACTGATGTTTTAAAAATTTAAGTTCTGTAGTTAATTTTTCATGCTCTAATAACTGCTGCTTTTGTTGATTTACCAATGAGTTTTTAGCAAGTTTTATACATAATCCAAGTAATAATGTTCCAGAAGTAGCGGGTAAAATTTCTGAAGTAAGCGTATGAAAATAAGTCTCTCCTTTTTCTTCGTTAAAAACGCAAAAGTAATCCAAAGGTTCTCCAATGATAAAGGCACTCAAAAAATAGCTGCCAAACATAATGCAACTTATGACTCCTATCCATATTACTAGCGATATAATATATGTTGTTAATTTTCCTTTGTAGAGGTATTTAGGCAGTAATACATAAAGATTAAAATATGTGGCCAAAGTATGTACCACCACGTAAAACAGAAATATGACATACCTAGGTGAAAAAAACATAGCTTTGTATGCTACGGACAAGCTTAGTTCAACGACACCCCAAGAAAAGAAGTAAAAACTCCAAAATACGAAATGGTAGATTTTATAAGTAAAAAACCAGTTTTCCTTTATTTTTTCTAGAGGTAGCATGGTTTTAAGATATAAAAAAAGGAATTAATTTATACGATCATTTTATCAAATACCGCTTTTTTTTGATCAAATACATCTTCTATGGTGTAACGGGTGGTTTTTCATATTTAATCAGTAATACATTGGCCAAAATAGCTTGGTTTAGTAGTTTGTCAAAAGCTTACTTCCACTCATCAAAACTCTTTTGACAATAAGGTTAAATAGGGTTGCTTTACTATTCAATTAACATCTTACTGTTATGAACTTTAGTAAAACAAAAGACAAATCATCAATTGATAAAAAGGGTTATGTGGATATATCTAAGATTAGACTTTATCTTATGAAAGGTCTATATCTACTTACTTTTTTGACGCTAGGTTATAGTTCTTGGTCCGAAATCCTATATCCGAGTGAACAATGGGGTCCATATGATGGAGTTACGTATAGTTTTTGGGCGTCTTATGCAGTGCTGATGGGAGTAGGTATAAAATATCCATTAAAAATGCTACCCTTATTGCTACTGCAACTATTCTACAAATCGGTTTTCTTTTTTGGAGTATACATTCCGTTATGGGTATCGGGCAGTCTTCCAGAGACTTTTAAAGGTTTTTTAAAACCATTTGCTATAGGAATCCCGATAGATCTTTTGGTGATTCCCTGGATATATGTTTACAAAGCTTATTTCAAAAATCTATTCAAATTCAATTAGGGTATCACTTCAAAATATCAATTTCATCAATCATATTATTAAAATTTAAAGTTATGAATACAACTTATATCAATGAAACTAATACCATATGGTCTCAAAAGATGCTACATATTAGTGCTAGAGTTTGGTTCATTATCGCAGTATTCGGACAATGGATTTTTGCATTTTATGTAACTACGTTTTACGGAACGGCGGCAATCGAAGATAATTATCAGAAATGGAACGAAGTACTTCCACATGGCTATACGGAAGGAGCTACGATTAGTAATGTTGTAGTGGGTATTCATTTGCTGTTTGCTGTGATTATTATCATAGGTGGTCCACTACAATTTATTGATAAGATTAGAATGAGAGCACGGTCTTTTCATCGGTGGAATGGAAAAATATACCTTGTTACCACATTTATTGCTGGTTTTAGTGGAATTTATATGATCTTGTCCAAAGGTTCTGTTACAGGTTGGATTAGTGATATAAGTGTAAGTTTTAATGGGATTCTAATGATGATTTTTGCTGTATTTGCATGGAGAACAGCTTTACAAAAAAACTTTGTATCTCATAATCGTTGGGTATTACGTTTGTTTCTTGCTGTAAATGGAGTGTGGTTTTTTAGGATAGGGTTGATGTTGTGGTTATTTATCCATGGAAAACCAGTAGGGTTTGATCCAGAAACTTTTAGAGGTCCATTTATTACTTTTTTAGGATTTGGTCAGTATCTGATTCCATTAGGAATTCTTGAAATCTATTTGAAGGTTAAGGATAGAAAAATACCGTTAGAGCAGTGGAGTATGACCATGGTTCTATTTATTTCTATAATAGCAACAAGTGTTGGTGTTTTTGCAGCCACGGTTGGTATGTGGTTGCCAAGATTATAATATATTAAGAGTTATATAAATCATGAGTGAAATCATATTGTAATGATTCATTTACTTTGGTAGAAGCAATTATTTTTCCTTTAGAAGAAGATTCAAAATCATATTCAGGTATGGGTAAGTTCATTTGCTTACAAATAGTACTGTAGTATTCGGACTTTTTAGGATGATCTGGATAAGACGCATTAAAAATTTGATCCCATTGATCCATTTCAATTATTTTTTGGATAACGCCAATGCAATCTTCTCTATGGATGAGGTTTACTGGAGCTAATGGATTCTGAATGTTTTTTCTTTTAGATAGCATCGTTGCAGGGTGTCTTCTACTGTCAAACAAACCTGCGAAACGAAGTATAGTAGCTTTGAAACTAGGATGATTTCTTAATAGTTTTTCGGTTTCAATAAGTTGTTTTCCAGCATTTTTTGTAGCATTAGGAATAGTGTCGGATGTGATTTCTGGAAATCCTTCTTCATCTGTATACACAGAAGTTGAACTTATAAAGAGAACTTTTTCTACTCCTGATGTTATGATGTAAGGAATTATATGTTCAATTTTAGCTACAAAATTACTTTCTGGGTTTCTTCTTAAACCAGGAGGAATATTAATAATTAAGATTTCACTGTTTTCTAAAAATAATGCTTTCTGGTTTTCTGACTTAGTTTCTTTTAATTCAACAATGTAAGGGTCGATACCAGAGTTTTTTAAAATGTCTAATTTATCAACTGAGGTAGTTGATCCTTTAATAGTATCTCCATTCGCAATAAGACGCTTTGCCAACGGTAATCCTAACCATCCTGTACCTAGAATACTAATCTGCTTATTCATATAATATCTTATAATTCTGCGGCTAAGTTAGTGCGGATACTACTAGAATCCATAGTTTTTTCTACATATTCTAATCTTATTGTCTTTTTAATTGTAATAGCATCGTTTAATACAAAAGGTTTAGGGATCATGTTTTCTGATCTTTTCTGTATCGAGAACAACTCACTTTCTAGCAAATCATAGGAAGATTCGTATAACACGATCTCAGGAACGGAGTCTTTATGAAATTCCATTCTAAGTTCTAACGGCTCATTATCTCTTAGATGATACGTTAGTAGCCGGTTTCCTGTGCGTTTTGTAAAGGAATTATGAATCGTGCCATCCTTGTTTATAATATCTTTTGTGGTTACTCCATTGGCATATAAACTTTGAAACTCAAATGATTCACGTATGAAGAGATCCATCCTGTTTACATCTCGTTGAGGGCGAATACAAATGTCTAAGATTCGTTTTTCTCCTGCAATACTGTCAAAAGATGTTTCTGCCTTAGAAGATTGGATATCTTTTAATGGAGCCTGATTTACATAATTAAATGCACTACTATACTTGCTTTCGATGGTGTTTTTGTTCCAATCTTTAGCTAAGTTTTTGAGGCGATCAATGTAATTTTTGGTCCAAGAGTCCAGTGTATGATCATAGGAGGTCCAATATGCTTTCTGCTGATCTTCGTGTAAAACGTAAATAAGGCTATTTGGCTTTTGTCTTTCCTTTGTAAAGTTCGATTTAAAATGTGCTATCCCAATACAAGTTAATGCTGCTAAAAAACTAATAGTTCCTAAAAGACTCTTTTTAGAATAAAACCCTATAACAGGTATTATTAGTGTACATAGAAAAACGGTTAAAACAGAGGAAATAAAAGCTATTTTTAAGCCTAAGGCTACAGGAAAAGAAGCTATAAAAGGTGAAATTAAGAAAATAGACGGCAAACTTAATAGTAACATCAAAAAAGGAAAAGGCCTCTTTTGGTTAATAAGTACAAACTGACAAACTAAACAAAAGAGCACAGGAATGATAAAGTAACTTGCGCCTTGAAGATAAATACTAGCTCCAGTACAAATAATTAGCCAGAAAAATAAAGGTGCAACCAGTAAACTGGGCAATGCTTCTACCTTATCAAATATGCTATACACTTTAAAGAAGGCTGCTGTTCCTAATAATACGGTTGCGGCAATGTAATAATATCCATTGTAGGGAAAACCATGTAAAATGTCATTATATCCAGGATATATAATTAAGGCTACTTTCCAAAGTCCAAAACCTAGGACACCTGCCAATCCTGAAGATATTAAAAATGCTAAAAACCCGCTACCAACTTCACTAAAAGAGATACGCTTTTTGGATCTTCCATAAATGATAAAACCAATAAACAAAATGATAGCAACACCTAATAAAGGGTAGATCCAATCAAAAGGATACTTGATTATTTTAAATATAGGCGTGTTGAAATATAAATAGTCTTGTTCCGAGGTAAAGTCGTTGATATTGGATTTAGAAAAGTAAGATAGTAAAGGCATGAGATAACTGCCCTGATGTTGTAGAGTGTTTAGATCAAGATTTTGCCAAGTGTCATTGGCAGTATGGTAGTCGAAATGGTCATCTATAAAAGCAAAATTGTAACCAGGAGTGTTTCCGTGTTTTCTAAAAACGGTAAGATCTGTATCGTTAGGAAGCAATTTATAAATACTATATGCTAATGAATTAGTAACGGGAAATTGAGGATCTGCTTTGATAAATTCATCAATCATTTTACCATTTTTGCTATTGGTTTCTAGAAGCATATATGAGTTTCCTCCACTTCCTCTTGCTTCAAAATTTAGAACCAAACCTGCATCTTTTGCCCATGGATGTTCCGATACAAACAAATCCGCTCCATTTAATCCTAGTTCTTCTCCATCAGTGATGCAAATCACAATATCATTTATAGGTGCTTGTTTTGTATATAAAAATGCTCGAATTCCTTCTAAAATTGTTGCTACACCACTTCCAGCATCACTGGCGCCGTAAGATGAATGTTGACTGCTGTCATAGTGTGATAATAAAACCAATGATTTTCCTGGGTTCGAACCTTTGATTTTGGCAACTATATTTTGGGGCTTACTCATGGTTCCTCTATCACCAATCGAAAAGCCTTCTTGGATTTGTGGAGATAAGCCTAATTTTTTTAATTCTTCAATAATGTAGTTTTTTGCTTGATCATGTCCTGGACTTCCTATATAATGAGGGTTTTGGGAAATGTTTTTTACATGTTCTAAAGCTCTTAATGTAGAAAATTCTTGTTCTGGTGTATCTAAATCCGAAATTGTTTGGGGCATACTGCTGTAAAAGGTATACCAAATCGAAAAAAGTATGGATATGAATGTTAATACTGCAAGAATTTTTTTCATCAGTTTGTTGCTTATTTAGTTAGTTGAGTCGTAAATATTTGAAATTTAAATGTTTAAGAGTGTTTTTTTAAGGTTGTAATAATTGAAATTGCTATTATTTTTATCAAAATGATTCTTATCTTCTTCATTTCAACACTATTTTTTCAAGATTATTCTTGTTTAGTGTCTTTTTTTGAGAAAAAATCAATTTTTGTTAGAAAATTCATGTTGATAAAGGTAATAAAATAACATTTTAGAATCTTTAATGTTAAAATGATATTGAATAACTAATGTAAAATGACTATATTTAAGATTCACTAAATCACTATAATTATGGGAATTATAAGTTTTCAGGGCGCGAGAACCAAAGTTAAAAGACAAGACAATACTCCGATTAAGGTATCAGATTACATGACCAGGAATTTGATCACTTTTTCTCCTAAACAATCTGTTTTAGAGGTTATGGAAACCTTGGTAAAAAATAAAATTTCGGGAGGACCAGTAGTTAATGAACGTAATGAATTGTTAGGTATTATTTCTGAAGGGGATTGTATCAAGCAATTAAATGAGAGTCGTTATTACAATATGCCTATAGATGATGCTCAAGTGGAGCGATTCATGGCTAAAAATGTTGAAACTATTGATGGGAACATTAGTATTTTTGATGCTGCAAATAAATTTTTGGAAACAAAAAGAAGACGATTTCCTATTATTGAAGATGGTAAATTAGTAGGTCAAATTAGTCAAAAAGATGTAATGAAAGCGGCTTTAAAAATGAATAGTCAACATTGGAGAGATTTATAATACTATTTGTTTTTAGGATTTAACGCTTTTACAAGATCAGTAATTATTAGTTTTTCTTGTTGGTTTCCGGATATATATAAACTTTTGGAAGAATATCGATCAAAGTTATGTTCAGATTCTTTCCAATTACCGATACCTAATACTGTTACTTTTTCACCTATTTCGATGATTCCTTCTTTGTATCGAAGACTTTTGTTAAACCCTAAAAATCCAGTACTTTTTCTACCGTGCTTATGTAAATACTTTTCTAAAAACTCGGGAGCATCTTTCCATGTTCCTGAGGTAAATTCTGCATCTTGATTTAGATACGTCGTTTTATGAGATTTAGGGGTTTCTGCCATCACAATAGCTTTATCTCCTTCACTTTCAATAATGAAGTTTTGAAACTTTTCTTCTTTGATTATAGTGCGCCAAGAACTGCTTTTTCCATTGCTTCTTTTTTCTTCTATCTGTATTTTGTAATACACACATTTTCTTTGGCTTAATGGTGATAAAAGAGCCTCTTCAATTGGAAAAGCTTCTCCCTTAATTTTTATGTATTCACCTTCTTTACATAGTTGAATTCTTTTAAAAGAGTGCTCTTTTAATTTTCGGAGCATTCTATTTTTCTTACTGTATATCTGAGATATAAGAATGACAACGATAAAGGCTATTAAAAAAATAAAAATGAAACCACCTTTTCCAATATCTAGCTGTAAAGAATGAAGAAAATACATATTAACTGTTCCTTTTTACTAATGCGTAATATTCGTTTTCTAATGGAAGATATCCTTGATCGTAAACAAAATAATATACCGTTCCTGCTTTTGTAGTGTATATACTAGTGAAAAATTGAAAATCGAAACCTTTAGAAATTAGTTTTGATTTCGTAGTTTTTGTTTTTTCTTTAGGATTTAGTTCTTCTAGTATTCTATAGTTTTTTCTAAGACGATTATTGATGTTTCTTACCAAGTTTTTACTGTCTTTATTGAGTTTGTTGTTATAAGCATTTCTACAATAATCACTACAGAATTTTTTGTCTGCTCTACCAATAATTTTTTCACCACATTCTGGACAGTCTTTTTGCATGTTCTTTTGTTTACCTGGCAAGATACAATAATCAGATGTAATCGTTTGTACATGTTTTTGTTATATGTAGAATTTTGCATTAAAAAAGCGGTTTATAGTTACTATAAACCGCTTTTTTAATACTATTGATTATCCTCTATTATCGAATAACAATCTTTTTTGTAAATACTTCTTTTGAGTTAGAAGGTGTAACTTCTGAAAGATACATTCCTGCTGTTAGTTTCGAAATGTCATATCTGTAGCTGTCAGAAGACAAAACATCATTTTGTATAAAATCTACTTTTCTTCCATTCAAATCATATATTTTGATAGACTCTATACTTCCAGGTTTATAGTTAAAAGTTACTATTTGCGAAGCTGGATTTGGGTATATACCAAATGATATGTCAGAAACATCAGTTACGCTTAATGTAGATCCAGAACAGTTAGGTATTGGATTAGATAAAATAGGTTGTAGGTAATCCATTTTCCATTGCACCACAGTCGTCCAATCGTTATCTAAAATACCACCTGTATCTCCAGAATTAGGATTTAACGCCCAAAATGTGAAATGTAATTTTTCCTCTTTGATATAATCAATGAATTTTTGGAACCAAATTTCATCTTTTCCACCTTGACCTTTAATTCCTAATTCTCCCACCAATAAAGGAGATGTTCCATTTGTATTCAGGAAATTAAATTGTTCTTCCCAAATACCTGGCATATTGTCTGGGAAATCAGGTGCAGAAAACCATTCTTGATCAAAAACGGTTGGGCCATATTCATGCGGAGAATACATTAGTTTTGCTGGGTTCGAAAGTCTAACCGGAAAGTCTCTTGCTCCTTGTAAATTTCCTCCCCACCAATACGATGTTACTTCTCCATCTGGTTTTCTATATGCTTCGATCCCTTCTACCATTATTAGTACGTTAGGATTTACTTCTAAGATTGCATTTCCACACTTTTCAGCTGCTAAGCGCCAATCGAATTCATCATTCGTTCCCCATCTAGCACCTTCTGGATTGTCAATTTTACCGTTAGGTTCATTATTAATATCCATTCCGATAACTGCGTCATAATCTTTGTAACGATCCGCTATGAATACCCAATCATCGATCCATTGTTGTTCAGGAACATTATCGGTATACCATAATTTTTCTACTAAATAAGCATCAGGGTTTCTAGAATGACAGTCCAGGATTACTTTCATATCATTTTCTTGGCACCATTGAATAGCTCGATCTAATAATTGTAGAGGAGTAGTATAACTCGCTTCTTCTTCATTCATAGGCGATGCACCACTATAAGGATCAGTTCCGTATGAGTTTATGGTTATCGAAGCACCATCTCTTAGCATCATATTATGCCAAGGAATTCTGAAACAATTAAAACCTAGATCTTTGGCTTGCTGCAATACACTTTTGTGATCTCTAGACCAAATACCATGGAAACTGCTAAGTTGGGTTTCAAATCCAAACCAGTTAACACCTGCTAGGATTACTTCATTTCCATTAGAGTCTAATAATTTGTTCCCACTTACGCTTAGCCAATTACCTTGACAATTTTCTTGGGAAATAGCGATTCCGGATGACAATACCATTGCCATCAAGAACATGATGTAGTTTTTTTTCATTTTAGTTAAGCTTAGTAATGATTTGTATGACTCCTAACGTTAAGGTATTACAGTTTAGTATTTAGGAAAATCTTTTTAGGTATTCTTTTGATTTTTACTTTAAATATTCGCTTTTCTTTATGTTTTGATATCCGTTTTTGCGATTAGTGTAATTTCCTATAATAGGTTATTAGGAAAATTCCCTAAAGTTATTCGTTACGAATAAGGTAAAAATTTTAATAAATAATCAAATAGTATCAGTCAGCTGCTTTTTGAATTTAACTGGTGTTAAAAGAAGATGTCTTGTGCTAATCTAAAAGTATTGGCATGGGCATCAATGATGATTTTAATGTCGGGAGAGTATCCACCTCCCATGGAACACATTACTGGAATTTCTAAATCTTTACAGGTCTGTAAAACGAATCGATCTCTTTCTTTGCAACCATCCAAAGTGCAGCCAAGTTTGCCTAATTTATCAGAAGCTAAAATGTCTACACCGCATAAATAGTAAATAAAATCAGGTTTTTGTGTTTCAATAAGTTTAGGGAGTGTTTCTTTAAGTGCTTTTAAATATTCCTTATCTCCGGTATTATTGGCTAACGGAATATCTAGATCGGATTGTTCCTTCTTAAATGGATAATTACTAGCTCCATGCATGGAAAAGGTAAAGACCGCTGGATCCTTCTCAAAAATTTCTGCAGTTCCATTACCTTGGTGGACGTCGAGATCAACGATCAGTATTTTCTCTGCTAATTTTTTATGAAGCAGCTGTCTCGCACCAATTGCCTGATCATTTAACAAACAAAAAGCTTCTCCACGATCTGTATAAGCGTGATGTGTGCCACCAGCGATATTCATTGCGATACCATTTTGTAAGGCATATCCAGATGCTTTTAATGTACCATCGGCAATAATGATTTCACGATTTACAAGCTCTTGAGATAAAGGGAAGCCAATCTTTCGAACGGCTTTTCGATCTAAGGACAAAGTAGTTAATGCTTCATAATATTCTTTGGTATGTACTGCTAAAATTGGTGTAGAATTTGGAATTTCCGGCGTAAAGAAGTTCTCTTTATAACAAGTACCTTCATGCAATAATTGCTTTGGTAGTAGCTCGTACTTAATCATCGGAAATCGATGTCCTTCGGGTAATGGATGTTTATAGATTGGATGATATGCTATTTTTAGCATTTGATCGATAAGAATGATAAGTTCGATAAAGAAAAAACGAATATACTATCTTTTTTGTAATCGCTGGATTTAAGCTTAAGCATCTCGAAAAATTTTAATGTAATACCATATCTTTATCAGGACAAACTACTCAATCAATGAAAAACGATCCATATTCCGCATTGCGATATAAAGAATTTAGTATTTTTTTAGTTTTGCGTTTTTCTTTGGTCATGGCCTGGACCATGCAATTTATTGTTATAGAGTGGCAAGTATATAGTATTACAAAAGATCCTCTTTCCTTGGGTATTATAGGTCTTATGGAGGTGATTCCTGCAGTATCATTGGCTTTATTTGCCGGCCACATTGTAGACCAAAAAGAAAAAAGAAATTTACTTCGTATATGTATTCTAGGTTTTTTGTGTATTAGTTTGGGATTGTTTTTTCTTACTAACCCTGAAATTATAGACTCTATGCAACAATCCACTGTATTATTTGGAATATATGTGTTAGTTTTCTGTGGTGGGATTGTTAGGGCTTTTTTGGGCCCAACTATTTTTTCTCTTTTGGCATTATTAGTACCAAAAAAAATATATCCAAATGCTGCAACTTGGAGTAGTTCAACCTGGCAAGTTGGAGCAGTATTGGGACCTGCACTAGCTGGTTTTATGATTAATCTAATTGGTGTAAATTGGTCTATGCTGGTTATTGTAGGTTGGGCCACTTTTGCTTTTATATGCTTGATGAGAATTCCTGTAAAACCAATAATGAACCCAAATATCGGAGAGCCAGTATTACAAAGTTTGAAAGAAGGAATTCGATTTGTTTTTAAGACGAAAGCTATATTAGGAGCACTTACATTAGATATGATTGCTGTTCTTTTTGGTGGTGCAGTAGCGTTATTACCTGTTTTTGCTCAGGATATTCTTAAGGTAGGTCCTCAGGGATTTGGAGTTTTAAGGGCAGCTCCAGCAGTAGGAGCATTTATTATTATGTTTACTACAGCTTATTTTCCAATTAATAAAAATGCAGGAAAGAAGTTGTTACTAGCTGTTTTTGGATTTGGAATCTGTATTATTGTCTTTGGACTTTCTTCTGTTTTTTGGATATCAGTGGTTGCGCTCTTTTTTAGTGGTGTAACGGATGGCATATCAATGGTGATACGTCAAACTATATTGCAACTAAAAACACCAGACCATATGAGAGGAAGGGTCTCTTCAGTAAATTCAATATTTGTAGGTTCTTCTAATGAATTAGGAGCTTTTGAAAGTGGTATTACCGCTAAATATATGGGAACTGTAACTGCAGTTGTGTTTGGAGGTAGTATGACATTAATCACTGTGATTTTAACTTCTATACTCTCTCCAGCTTTTAGAAAATTGGATCTTAGAAAGGATTTGGAGCAAGACTAAGTTAAAGTACTGATATTATATTTTATCTATTAAAGCTAAATAACTCATAAGTCTTTTTATTAGGATCAAAGAAGCCATAATGAAGTTTATTTTGGTGTAAAAAGATATTTACCGCTTTTATATCATCATTTAATCCATCTTCAAATTCGAAAAGTATATCGTAACTATTCTTTCCGATATCCCCTTTAATGTGATTAAAATTAGAATCAAACAAGCAATTAATATATGTAGATTTTGTGGTGGTGTAGGTGTTGTAGTCATAAAAGGTAGGATTAAAACTTAACCAAATTCCATTATCAATGGTTCCACCAAAACCTAATCCACTACCAAAACCATTGATCCCGAAACCACTATTGGTAATTATTTCTTTTGTTCCTCCTAGAACTACGTTGTATTCATCATCTACTTTATATACAGAAATACCAAGATTAGAAGAGGAGATTTTTCTAAGGTATTTTGATGTCTTTTCCATTTCGCGAACTCTGTTTTCGGAAAATGAAGGGAACATACCACCACCTTCTTGAATAATAGGAGAATTTTTAAATGTAATAGAATCTGCTTTGGTTACTTTATATTCTTTGATTATTTTTTCGGTTTCCAGATCTAATACTGTGAACTTCATTTTTTGATTGGAGCTTGCAATCTGAAAAAGTTTGTTGTCAAAAATATACGAGTTGCTTTTGGAATATCCTTCCTCTGTTTTAGAGGGTTTATCATATGATTTTACCTCAGCTGAAAATTTTTCTAAATCAATAAAACATAATTGAGTCTTTTTATGATCATAATCAAAACTAAAAATTAATTGATTATCCAGTTGATACAGTTTGTTTTCTTTTGAGGTTGTTTCAATAACATTTGGATTACTGCCTTCAATTTTTTCAACATCAATTATTGATCTTGATCTGTCTCCTGCAATAGAGAGTAATAAATAGTATGCTGTTATTGTATGATTTCTATTTTTTGGATTAGGATACTCCATTTCTTTTAAGGAGACTACATGTTTTGTAGGTTTGAAGTCATGATCAAAAGTATAAATATTAAGATCTGATGTTTTTCTTGTGATTGTAATTAGGTGAATCTTATTGTTATGAACAATACTCTCTACATACTTCTCCCCTTTAATTTTAAAGTCGAGAAGGGTGTTTTCTGAGATATTTGTATCGAAGTTAAAAGTTTGAACACCAAATTTAGTATTCTGACTATTGCTAAAAAAGATAGAATATCTATTGCCTATAATATTATAGCCTAATATATATCGATACTTAGAAGGTATCGTTTTAGCATTAACTTTAGACACCTCTTGATAGTCTTGATCCACCAATTGTGCATAAAACTGTTTTCCTTCTTCAAATAATAGGACTAAATTTTTATTAAGCTGATTAGGCAGAGCATAGCATTCTTTATTGGATCTTTTTTTCTCAAAAACCTCTCCTAATTCAAGTACTTTTTCTTGTGCAACTGATGAAAATACAACACACCATACACCAATTAAAATAACAACTTTTCTCATCTTTTATCTTTTAATTAGTATCAATTAGTTGCAAGAAAGGGATAAATGTTACCCCTTTTTTAAACTTGTATATTCTTAGCTTTTTATTAGCTAATTACCGCTCCTGGTTTTACGCTTTCTTCATCAGGGTTTAGAAATACTAGTTTTCCATCAGGTGTCTCCGTCATAAGAATCATACCTTCACTTTCTACACCTCTTAGTTTTCTTGGTGCAAGGTTAACTAGAACGGTCACTTTTTTTCCGATGAGATCTTGGGGTTTAAAGTGTTCTGCAATCCCAGAAACGATTGTTCTTGTATTAATCCCTGTATCTACTTTGAGCACCAATAACTTCTTAGCTTTTGGCATTTTTTCAGCTTCTACAATCGTCCCAACACGTAAGTCCATTTTGGTAAAATCTTCAAAAGTAGCTGTGTCTTTTTGTGGCTCTACAATTTTATTTTCTGCTTCGTTAGCTTTTTTGGTAGCTTCTAGTTTATCCAGTTGCTTTTGGATATCGGCATCATCTATTTTAGAAAATAATAATTCTCCTTTTTCGATTTTATGACCAGCAACTAATAAAATTTCTTTATCAGCTATTTCATTCCACTGAACTTCTAAATCATTAGATGTTAGTGCGAGCATATTTTTTAGTTTTTGCGAAGTAAATGGCAAAAACGGTTCAGATAAAGTTGCCAAAGCAGATGCGATTTGTAATCCAACATACATAATTGTTTTTACACGTTCGGGATCTGTTTTGATAAGTTTCCATGGCTCTTCGTCTGCAAGATATTTATTTCCTAATCTGGAAACATTTAATAACTCCTGACTTGCTTCTCTAAATCGATATCTTTCTATAGAACTACCTATAACATTAGGATAAGCTCTAAGCGCTGTTAAGGTTTGTAAATCCACTTCCGAAAATTCATTGGGAGTTGGTACAATGCCTTCATAATATTTATTAGTAAGCACCACAATACGATTTACAAAGTTTCCGAAATTATTTACTAATTCATTATTGTTTTTATCCTGAAAATCTTTCCAAGTAAAATCATTATCCTTAGTTTCTGGAGCGTTTGCGGTAAGTACGTAGCGTAATACGTCCTGTTTTCCTGGGAAATCCTCTAAATATTCATGAAGCCAAACTGCCCAGTTTTTGGAAGTAGATAGCTTGTTTCCTTCTAAATTCAGGAATTCATTAGCAGGAACATTTTCGGGTAGGATATAGCTACCTTCCGCTTTAAGCATACTCGGGAAAATAATACAATGGAATACGATATTATCTTTACCAATAAAATGGACAAGCTTTGTGTCTTTGTCTTTCCAATAAGGTTCCCAATCTTTACCTTCTCTTTCAGCCCATTCTTTGGTAGAAGAAATGTAACCAATAGGTGCATCAAACCATACATATAGTACTTTTCCTTCTGCACCTTCTACCGGAACTGGAATACCCCAATCTAAATCACGAGTTACAGCTCTTGGTCGTAGGCCATCATCTACCCAAGATTTTATCTGACCATATACATTTGTTTTCCAGTCTTTCTTATGACCAACTAAAACCCATTCTTTTAGGAAGTCTTCATATTGATCCAATGGTAAAAACCAGTGTTTGGTTTGTTTTAATGTTGGTTTTGCTCCAGATATGGTTGACTTTGGGTTAATAAGATCGGTAGCATTAAGAGAGCTTCCACAGTTTTCACATTGATCTCCATAGGCTTCTTCATGTCCACATTTGGGACAAGTACCAATTACAAAACGATCCGCTAAAAATTGATCAGCTTCTGGATCATATAATTGTTCTGAAGTCTCTTCGATAAATTTACCATCATCATATAATTTTTTAAAAAACTCTGAAGCTGTTTCGTGATGAATAGGAGCAGAGGTACGGGAGTAATTGTCGAAAGTAATACCAAAATCTTCGAAAGACTTTTTGATGATTGCATGATATTTATCTATAATGACTTGTGGAGAAACTCCTTCTTTTTTAGCTCGCATTGGTATGGCAGCACCGTGTTCATCGCTACCACAAATAAAGGCTACGTCGTTTCCAGTGATTCTAAGATATCTTGAGTAAATATCTGCTGGAACGTAAACTCCTGCAAGGTGACCGATATGAATAGGCCCATTTGTATATGGTAATGCGGATGTAATTGTGTATCTCTTTGATGTGCTCATAATGCTTGTAAAAATGAGGGACAAAGGTAATAAACACCTAGATAAAATAAGAAACCTTTATATAAATAATATGGTTGTTTTATGAATAGCGAATTCTTAGATATTATGTGTGTTTTTTCACTTAAACCAAGAGTATTAGAAATAAAAAATCAGCATCTAAAAGATATAGATGCTGATTTCAAGTGTTTTGATGATCGTCTTTTATAGAATAAGGACAGGTTTGCTATAGCTTTTTTTACCTTTTGTGATTCTATAAGCATAAAAACCTTCGGATAGTGTGGTTTTTGCAGCCTGTTTTACATTTATGACGTGTTCTCCTTCTAAAAGAATTTCATTTTTTAGATTTGCAATCTTTTGTCCAGAAGAACTATATAAGTCCACATTAGTATGACCAGCTTCGGCATTTGTAATGTGTATATATGATTGATTATCGGTGTAGGTAACAGTATGATTAAAGTTGTCGAACGTTGGAATCTCATCACCATCGTTACCATCTGTTCCTAAACTATTACAACTAAACCCTAAATCAAGATTGTTAAATTGTTGACCAAGTAACACTTCATTTACCAAATTACTATCCACACATAGCCATTCTTTCATTAGGGAAGCATATACTTGTCTAAAGTCATTGGTGTTATACAGGTTTCCATTCTGATTTAAATTAGATAAGTCTGGATGTTCTCCAATAAAACCGTTACCTTCTAAACCAGTTCCGAAAAGCATCATAGGTGCAGCAGTACCGTGGTCAGTTCCTCTAGATCCATTTTCTTTAACTCTTCTCCCAAATTCGGATATTGTCATAGAAAGTACTTTATCATCCCATCCGGCATCTGCAAGATCTTTATAGAAATAGTCCATGGTTTCTGATAACTGAGTAATCAACTCTTCTTGTCTGTTTAATTGATCGTTATGAGTATCGAAACCACCAAGAGTTACAAAATATACTTTAGTTCCCAAATCACCTTTAATAAGTCTCGAAACGACACTTAATTGCTGAGAAAGACGATTGTCTGGATAATTTCCAAAATCAGATGTTCTTTCATAAGCTTCATTAATAACACCAGCATAGGTAAATGTTGTATTAGCAACACCTTTTAGGTACCCAACTTTTTCACCATGTGTACAATCGGGTAAATTATTAAGATCATACAATGAACCATTTTGTGCTATTTCAAATAGTTTTTTAGGATCAGCAACAGAAAATGCAAAATTATTTTGAGACCCATTAAAAATAAGGTTACCACTACTTCCAATTTGAATAGCTGCGGGTTTTTCTGGCGGATTAAGTAAGTAATCGGGATAAATATTTTCAAAATATCTCGCCATCCATCCAGAAGTTTCCTGATCAGTTACATCTGATGTTGCCCAAATATCTGATCCTGTAAAATGAGACAAAGCACTTTGTTCATATCCAACGCCATGAACTATTTTCATCTGCCCATTACCCCAGAGTTGTTCGAATTTATTGGCATAATTTGGCATACCATATTCATCAGTAAGATTAAAGAGTTGATTTTCTCTAATTCTAATATTAGGTCTTGCGTTAGCGTAGGTATCATATTGATTTAAAGGAATAACGGTGTTTAAACCATCGTTTCCACCTTTAAGTCTTACAATAACAAGAACTCTATCTGTTTCGGAATCATTAAGAGCGGCAGACAGAGGTGAGGGTTTAGATACTGATAAGGCAGTATTGGCAAATGCAACAGTTCCTCCACCTACAATCCCTAAGGCTTGTAAAAATGAACGACGATTCCATTTTTTATGTTCTTTAGTATTACAACTCCCTGATTGAGGTGTAAAGTTTGTATAGTGAGTATCGCACATGATGTTTTTTATTTAAGTTGGAATTCTGGAATTTTTATTAGAAACTGTAAAAGATTGTATACTTGCTTAGGAGCAGTATCCCAATCTAGATCCCAAGTGCCATCTTCAAAATAATTTTCTGGAACTTGGTCTTTAAAAATTTCTAATCCTTGAGCGTATTCTGTATCACTAATAAGTTCTTTAGATAAAAAATTATCCATGATTGATTTAGAGACAAACTCGACATCATTAGAGTTTCCTCCTAGAATACTTTTACCAATTGTTCTAAACTGCTCTTCATTATGTCTCCAAGCTCTCCAAACATACCATCCAAGTCTATCCCATCTTAGGGTTATTGTACTAGAATCAATCCAATCTTTATCACCTTGCCAGCCTGCTACATCAACAGGCTTTAGTAGTTCTTGACCTAGTTCCTGGCAACCTCCACGTATTTTATTATTGAATTCAAAATCAGCAGGTAATTCGAACCCTAGATCTTTAAAAAAGTTAATCTGAACATCTACAGGACTTTTGATATGAACTCCATATGATTTTTCGTCAAAGAAATGTTCACTTTTAAAAAGTTGTCTTAGTACAGGAGCAATTTCAAAATTGTTATCTAAAAATGTTTGTGCAAGTTGATTCACAATACTTGTGTTTACAACTGGACTTACAAAGTAACGATAGAATTTACCACATATGAATTGTGCTATTTGCTGAGGTCTTTGTTCAAAAAGAATATTAATGACATCATTATAGTCCCAATTTCCAACTTGACCGAATATCGTTTTATCTTCATCATCAAATTTATTGGCGTCGAATGTTATTGGACCCCATCGTTGTTCTCTTTTATTCCAACCAGTAAGAGCTCTGGAAGTTTCAACAATATCGTTTTGCGTGTATCCATTATCTACACCTAATGTGAAGAGTTCATAGAGTTCTCTTCCATAGTTTTCGTTTGGTTTGTTCTTTGTGTTTTCATATCCATTAAGATAGATAAGCATTGCAGAAGAAAGTCCAATATCAGAAGTGAATTCTTTAAAATTTCCTATAGAGTGCAGTTGCAATAGGTTATAATATTGAAACAAATATGCAGGACTTTGATAATTAATATCTTCTGTTACAAAGTGATTGCTCCAAAATAAGGTAAGACGATCTCTAAGGTTATTCTGGAACATATCTGCTACCATTTGATTTTTCCAGTCTCTTCTATAACTGAATGGGTTATCTGGAGTGGCATCAAAATCATCTTTTACCCAATATCCCCATACAGGTGCTGGAGTAGGGTTTAAGTTCAAAGCTTCGTCAATGAGATTGTCAATTAAAGAAGCAGGAGTTTGGTTGAGGGCATCTTCTACCATTTGTGGAGTTGCTCCAAAACCAATTCTTCTAAATAAATGATTCACTTTTTGTCTATTCCAGGGATTAGAATTGTTGGGTGAATAGACATTTAATGAAGCAACATTACATGAAGTATTTGTTGTTGTCATAAATAGATTGAGTTAGTTAAGAATTTTGTTAGTTCGATTAAAGTGAGTGATTATTTGGAGTTGTTTTAAATTAAAATTTAAAACGCTAAAAATTACGTAATAACAGTAACTTTTTTATAGCTTATCTAGTATTCGTTTAAGTTGAGCTAGTATTTGTGAGGTTCAATAAAAAAGGCACTTTTTGGGTAACCAAAAAGTGCCTTTTTTATTGAATTTTAATTTGAACTCTCTATTAAGAGATCAATAATGATTTACTAAATTTTCCAGATCCTGTTTCGATTCTATATACATATTGTCCAGTACTAAGTCTGGTTTCTGAGGAAGCTTTAACATCAATCACATGCTCTCCTTCTAGAAGCATTTCATTTCGTAATGTTGCTACTTTTTGACCAATAATATTGAACAATGTAATATCCACATGAGTTGTTTCGGGATTATTGATATTAATAAAGGTCTGGCCACCATCATAAGTTACAATGTGTGAAAGTGTTTCACCATCTCCAGGAATATTTGGGCTTACTCCACCGCAAGAGAATCCTAAATCCAGAGATTCGAATTCTGCTCCCAGTAATGCATCATTTACCGTTGTAGGGTCTATACACATCCATTCTTTCATAACGGTAGAGTATATTTGTCTAAAATCATTTGTACTTTCGGCATTGAAACCTACAGTAGGGCTATCAGGAAGTGTTGGGTGTTCTCCGATAAATCCATTTCCATTAAGACCTGTACCAAAAAACATCATTGGGGCTATAGTTCCATGATCCGTTCCTAATGAACCATTTTCTACTAATCTTCTTCCAAATTCAGAAATTGTCATGGTTAATACCTTGTCGTCCCATCCAGAAGCCTGAAGGTCTGCATAAAAAGCACTAATTCCTTCAGAAAAGGAGTTTAATAACTGTTGATGCCTCTGTATTTGGTTATTATGAGTATCAAAACCACCTAGAGTTACCATATACACTTTGGTGCCTAAATTTCCTTTAATCAAACGAGCAACAATTCTCATTTGTCTAGCGAAGTTGTCATCTTCTAGGTATCCTCCGAAATCTGTTGATCTATTAAACGCAGCAGAAATTGCTTCGGCATATGTATATGTAACGTTTGTACTTTCTCTAATAAAATTTAAACGATCTCCGTATGTACATTCTGGTGAAGGATCAAGACTATACCCTTGATTTTCGATGTAAGCTTCTAATCGTCTTGGATCAGAAATTGCAAAAGAGAAGTCGTTTTCTGGTCCTCTAAAAATTAAGTTACCAATACTACCAATTTGAATAGATGGAGGACTTTCTGGAGGATTAGTAATATAACTAGGATACAATTCCTGAAAATATCTACCCATAAAACCAGATCGCTCTTCTTCCACTAAATTTGTATTTGCCCAGATATCGGTACCTCTAAAATGCGATAAAGTTTGGTCTTCATAACCTACGCCATGTGCTACCTTCATCATTCCGTCTCCCCATAAATTCTCCAATTTATTCATTGGCTTGGGCATAGCATATTCATTTTCTTCTAAGTTGATGAATTCGCTAGGAGGTATTTTTATTAAAGGTCTTGCATTGGCATAAATATCATATTGATTTACTGGTATGATGGTATTATAACCATCATTTCCTCCTCCAAGTCTACATATAATTAAAATATTATCTGTTTCGGCCTGACTTAAAGCTACGGATAGAGGAGAAGGTCTGGAAACAGTAAGATTTGTATTTGCTAGCATCATGGATCCTCCTCCGACAAGTCCTAGAGCTTGTAAAAAAGATCTACGGTTCCATTTTTTGTGATCATCTGTATTACAAACGCCTTCTTTAACGTTCGTTTTTATATTGTTGGGGTGGTGTGTATCGCACATAGGTTAATTATTTAAGTTGGAATTCAGGCAATTCATCAATGTGACTTAATAGCGCATAGAATTGATCAGGAACACCTGATAAATCTAATGTCCATAAAAAGGGAGCAACAGCATCAGGTTCGTAGTAATTTTCAGGATAAAATTCCTTGAATATTGCCAATGCTTCATCGAACAAAGTCTGATCTTCTAGACCTCTTGGTAAAAAGTAATCTAAAATTGCCTTAACTACAACCGTTACTTGTTCTCCTTGCAATGTGTTATTTACAAACCCATCTGCTAGTGTTCCTATCGGAAGACCATTTAGGAAATCACCAAATTGTGTCTGATTTTGGGCATAGAAAGTATTAATAATGTTTTGTACACCTTCCCATCTTCCAATTAAGTAATCTGGGCTAATCCAATCTTCATCTCCCTGCCAACCTTCTACATCAATTGGATTAAGAACTTCTTGTCCAATAGTAGTAGTTCTTCCAAGTAATGAATTCAGTGAAGCAAGTGAAGGAGGTGATTCAAAATTTAATTGATTAAAATGGGATACAAATAGATCAATTGGACTTTTTATAATAGCACCTATCGCTTCCTGATCAAAGAAGTGTTCACTCTTGAACAGCTGACGCAATACAGGAGCAATTTGGAAATTATTAGTAATAAACGTTTGAGCCATTTCTGCAACAATCGCTTCGTTGCAAGTAGGACTAACGAAATAAGTATATAGCTTACCACAGATAAAATTTGCAATAAGTGTTTCTCTTTGTACAAACAGATGCGCAATAACATCATCTGGACTTCCTAAGCCATAGTATCCAAAGTTTGCTGATTGACCAAAAATCGTTTTAGTGTCATTACTAAACTGGCCAGGATTAAAAGTAATAGGTCCCCATGGGATATCATTGGTCTCTGTCCAACCAGTAATTGCTTTTGCAGTTTCCAAGATATCATTTTCATCATATCCGTTATCAACTCCTAGCGTAAATAATTCATATAATTCACGAGCATAATTTTCATTAGGTCGATCTCTGGTGTTTTCATCTCCATTTAAGTAGACTAACATAGCCGAAGAAATTCCTATGTCGTACACGAATTGTCTGAAATCACCAAGGGCATGAAATTGAAGAAGATTATAATATTGATATTGGTATGCAGGACTTCTGTAGGTTTGGTCCTCTGTTACAAAATGATTACTCCAAAAAAGAGTCAATCGATCTCTTAAACCATTTTGTAAGAAATCATAAATCATTTGTCGTTTACCTTCTTCTTGATAAAAATTTATATCATTGTCTTCATTCAGCATTTCTGCCGCTTCAAACTGATCACGATTCCAGAAACCCCATTCAGGAGCAGCTGTAGGAACAAGTGCTAAGGCTTCATCAATTAATGAATCCACTAATGCAGAAGGATCGTTTTGATTTAAAGCGTCAATTACTTGTGTTTTAGTAGCTCCAAAGGCGACCCTGCGGTACAAATGATTAATTTTACTTACATTCCATGGGTTTTCTGCTGTAGGAATATAAGGGTCTAACGATGCTAAGTTACAAGAAGTATCAGAGATCATAGGCAATAGGTTTAATTAGTGTTAAGGGACGATTTTCACTGTAATATAATAGTTTAGAACGAAAACATTTGTTAATTAGTATGATAAAATGAAAATTTAAGAAATGTTGAAGCCAAATTTTGTAGGAAAAGGAGATAAAATAGCAATTGTTTCTACAGCCAGAAAGATCACTAAAAGAGAGATTAAAGAAGCGATTAATATTCTAAAAGAATGGGGTTTGATGCCAGTTGTAGGAGCTACAATTGATGTAGAAGATAATCAATTTGCAGGAACGGATGAACAAAGGAAGAATGATTTTCAAAAGATGTTAGATGATCCAGAAATTAAAGCTATCTGGTGTGCTCGTGGAGGTTATGGAACAGTACGAATTATAGATTCACTTGATTTTACAAATTTTCGAAAACATCCTAAATGGATCATTGGATATTCGGATATTACGGTAATTCATTCACATGTTCACAATTTAGGAGTTTCTACAATACATGCTGCAATGCCAGTGGATATTTTTAAAAGTACAGAGCAGGCAAAACAATCTTTGTACAATGCACTGTTTGGAACCTACTTTAGTTATAAAATACCTTCGACACCTATTAATAAACTAGGAAAATCTCATGGACAATTGGTTGGAGGAAACTTATCTATGTTATATTCAATGTGTGGATCTGCTTCTTCTTTGGATTGTACCAATAAAATACTATGCATTGAAGATTTAGATGAATACTTATATCATATCGATAGAATGTTTCAGAATCTAAAGAGGAATGGATATTTTGATAAGTTATCTGGTTTAATTGTAGGTGGGATGACTAAGATGCATGATAACAATATTCCTTTTGGGAAAAATGTAGAGGAAATTATTTTGGATATTGTGTCAGCGTATGATTTTCCTGTAGTATTTAATTTTCCTATGGGTCATATAGAAGATAACAGAGCGTTGATTTTGGGAGAAGAAGTTTCTTTAGAAGTTTCAGAAGATGGGGTAATTTTAGAATATGTATAATTTATTGGAATGGCAGAACATAATAAGCTAGGAAAAGAAGGAGAAAAATTAGCAAGTGAATTTTTAGAGAGGAAAGGGTTTACTATTCTCGAAAAGAATTTTAGATATCAAAAGGCAGAAATCGATATCATTGCTAAGAAAGGCAATGTAGTCATAGCGGTAGAAGTGAAAACAAGAAGTACTCCAGAGTTTGGCGATCCTCAGAATTTTGTAAAACCAAAACAAATACAATCATTGGTAAAAGCAATTGATCACTATGTTATAGAGAATGATATGGACGTAGAAATACGTTTTGATATTATTGCCATTATAAAAAATGCTTCAGGAACCCGAATTGAACATCTCGATGATGCATTTTATCATTTTTGATGAGAAATTATTAAATAAAAATAGATATTATATACGATGAACTTTCGCAAACTTGGAAATTCGAATATGGAGATCAGTGAAATCTCTTTTGGATGTATGTCTCTTCAGGAAAACTCATCAGATGAAATAAAGTTAATTCAAACGGCTTTCGATAAGGGGATCAACTATTTTGATACTGCTGATTTATATCAAAATGGGGAAAACGAGATGCTTTTGGGAAAAGCAGTAAAGAGTTTTCGTGATCAAATTATTATTGGAACTAAAGTAGGAAATCAAATTAAAGAAAATGGAGAAGGTTGGGATTGGAATCCAAGTAAAAGATATATCATTAAAGCAGTTGAAGATAGTTTAAAGAGGTTACAGGTCGATTATATAGATCTATATCAATTACATGGAGGTACGATCGACGATCCTATTGATGAAACCATTGATGCTTTTGAAACATTAATCAAACAGGGAAAAATAAGGTACTATGGAATTTCATCTATTAGACCGAATGTTATTAGGTCTTATGTGCAAAAGTCTAATGTTACAAGTGTAATGATGCAGTATAGTCTTTTGGATAGGAGACCTGAAGAATGTTGTTTGGAGTTATTACAGGAAAATAATATAGGTGTTTTGGCAAGAGGCACTTTGGCCAAAGGATTATTGGCAGGGAAACCAATAAAAGAATATTTAGATCATTCAGTTATGGAAGTGGAACAAAATCTTGAAAAATTAAAAGATGTATCCAAAGATAATCTATCCCTAAAAGAAGCTGCGATACAATTTGTGCTCAAAAATTCTGCTATAAGTTCATCTGTGATAGGTTTTAGAACAAAAAAGCAATTACTAGATTGTTTAGAAACATTAAAATCACCTTCATTTTCTGATGTAACGTATCAAAAATTACTAAATACGATCTCAATACATCGTTATAAGAATCATAGATAAAATTAGTTAAAAAAATGGTTAAAGTAGTATGAGTGTACCCAAACGTACTACTTGATTTTAAAATTTGGTTAGTTTTGAAATAAACGAAAAATCTCTGGTATGAATTCTTTCGGAATTATTGATTTGTTACTTTTCTTAGGAATTAGTCAAGGTGTTTTTCTAGCAATTACGCTCTCATTACTGCATAATAGAAATAAATCAGCTAACAGAATTTTATCATTGCTATTGCTTATTGCTTCTATTATGTTAATAGGAAGGATATTTTATCCAAAATTTTCTGGAGTTCTCTTCTTTAGAATAGCATGTTTTGTAGACACATTGATTTTTATTTTTGGTCCATTATTGTATGTCTACATTAGGAGATTAACTTTTTTAGAATCGCCAGTATATCGAATGTCGTTGTATCATTTTATTCCAGCATTTCTTCATCTTGCTTTTTTTGGTTGGACACTATTTTATTCTCAGGAAGAAGTATTAAAAATGATACAGAATGGAGATTTTGGAATGATTTATTTTATTGTCGAAACCCTAGGCTTAGTTAGTAATCTTATGTATACTATTTTGTCTTATGGTTTATTACAAATCTATAAGAAAGAGGAAAAAGCAAATCTTTCATATTCTCAAAAAGTCCAAAAATATATTGAGATGTTTTTGATAGGTATTTCTATTTTTATGATTTTATGGGTTATAAGTTATCTGAATAGTTTCTTTATTAGAAGAAGAGAATTGGCTTTTGTAAGTTATCATTTAATTTGGGTTTCGATACCTGTTTTTATTTATATAGTTGGTTTCTTTAGTTTAAAACAGCCAGAGGTTTTTAGAGTTCCTATACAGAAGAAAAAAAGAGAAATAAAGCAGCGATTGTCGGGAAAAGAGTTAGAGCAGCTCAAGAAATCTTTGGAGGAGTTAATGGTTGCTAAAAAAATATATCTTAATAATGAACTTACGTTAAAAGATCTTGCTAAGGAATTGGGTACTACTACCAATAATGTTTCTTGGTTGTTAAATAATATTCATCAATGTAGTTTTTACGACTATATCAACCAATATAGAGTTCAGGAATTTATTTCAAAAATTCAGAATGGAGAACATTTTAAACACACGATTTTGGCCTTATCACTAGATTCTGGTTTTAATTCTAAATCTACTTTTAATAAGGCATTTAAAATGGTTAAGAATGATACTCCAAGCAATTATATTAAAAGTTTAAAAACTAGCTAAAAGCGTTTCATAGTATACACTCGGTCGATTTGAGGAGATTTTTGATTCAATTTTGAAGTAAACCTTAAAATTAAATCAAATGAAACGAACAGTTAGTTATTTTTTTAGTCTTCGAAAATTAAGATATACTCTTATTACGTTATGTGCTCTTCTTACGTTTTTATTGCTTTCTTCATGTATATCAGGAGAAGTGCCAAATATTAGTACCTCCGTAGAGACAGTAGTAGAAGGTTCCTTTTACGATGGGTTGGCCATTGATCGAAAAGGGAATTTATACGGGTCTGATTTTGTTGGAAATACAGTTTATAAAATGAATCCGGATAGAGAAGTTACCGTATTTGTAGATGGATTAGTTTCTCCAAACGGTATTGGAATTAACAAAAAGAATGAAGTATACGTTTGCGATCATTTTGGAAATACTATTTATCAATATTCTGAAGATGGAATCCAATTAGATAGTATTCCTGCAATTTCTCCAGCAGGAATCAAAAGAATACCAGGAACAAATGATATGTTATTTGTTGAATATAATACGAATACTATTAACATTTTATCAGAAGATAATACGGTAACCAAACTATATGAAGGAATACCGATAAATGGACCTGCAGGAATAGCATTCGATAAAAGAGGAGATGCATATATAGGAAATTTTAATGATAGAAAGATCTATAAGTATAAAGATGGTGTTCTTACTTTTATTGCTGAGTTACCTGCAACGGCTGCGAATGCAAATTTCCTTGGATTTTTAACGTATGCACGAGGTTTTCTTTTTGCTACACAACTTGGAGAACACAAAATTTATAAAATTAATCCTAATAAAGAGAACGAATTTGAGGTGTTTGCTGGAAGTATTTTAGGAAATAACGATGGTGATATTTCCGAGGCTACTTTTAATTTCCCAAACGGAATTTTGGCAAGTAGAAATCAGAAGACTTTATATGTTTCTGATGCAGGAACAAGTAATCTGCGAATTATAGAAAGTAGTATTGAATATTAATCTTAAATCAAATAATTATGTTAAAATCAATTTTAAAATTAGATGGGGTAAAACAAATGAATATTGAACAAAAAAGAAGCGTAAAAGCAGGTTTTGGCTCACAGATTTGTGTAGAAGGTAGTGCTTGTAGTTTTGGGAGTTTTGGACCAGTACCATTTTTACCTTGTATGCTTGGGGTTGAAGATGAGGAGCTGCAATGTGTAAATGGAGTATGGACAAGAGTGTGATTTTTTTATCCAAAAGGATCTTTCATGAAAATTTTTTGTCATATGAAAGAGAACAAAAAGGTATTTTTAAAATATTAATTGAATAAGGGAATTTTCCTCTTTTTTATTTTGTACCTTATACCAGAATTCAAATAATCTTAAAACAAATTATTATGTTAAAATCAATTTTAGCTCAACAGGGAGTAGAACAATTAAACAAAAAACAACAACAAACAGTAAATGGAGGAAGCGGTAATTTGAATGATTTTTGTCACTCAGATCAAGAATGCTGTTATCCACTAATCTGTGCAGGATGTTTATGTAGACCTGTAGGAGGACCAGTATAAAAACAAGGCTAATTCAAATATTTTTAAAGTCCAGAATATGTAAATATTCTGGACTTTTAGTTATAAAGATGTTTTCCAAGCGGTAAAAGACCAAAGCCCATTCTCAAAGAAATTTATAGACATTTTCTCTTTTTCTTTATCGAAGCTAAATCTCACCAGAATATCTTCAAATGTGAAAAAGAAGGTATCGTAAGAAGAAGGATTAACTACTATTTTTACACCGTCTGAAAATATTATTCTGATTCCTTTACCATCTTTTTCGACTATAACTTTGCCAATAAATCCATTTTGATAGGTACCTGTATATGTGTTTAAAATCGAATCTTTTAAAACTATTTTATTCGGTTTAAACCAACTATGTTCTTTGGTTTCGTTGATTATTGATTTTAGATTGCTGAAACTGTAGGAGACATTACCCCTTGATATAAGATCATAAATGTTTGTTTTAATTATTGTACCTGGATCGTGTTTAGAAAAAAACCAAATCTCTCTGGTAGTGAGATTTTGAATATTCGAATACATGGTGGCTCCATTTTTTTGAGCGGTTTCTTTGCATATTAAGGTCATAGTCGATAAACTAGCTCCAAGTTCGGATAACTTTGAAGTAGCAATAGGATATCTCCAACAAGAAGTACCTTTTTCTTTGCTACAAACATCAAAATTTGTTGATACTAAATGATTGCCATTCGTAACTAATTTGATACCAGAAGCACTTATGATTGCAAAATGTCCTTGCTTATCTGCTACATGCATTTGAGCACTTGTAAATCCGTTTTGAAACCAATAGGTGTTAAAGAATTCAATTACTTGTGTTACAGTGCTAAAATTTCCTAGAATGAAAGGTAATATAGCATTGTCACCCTTTGGAAATACTTTTTTAGAAGTAGGATCGAAGTTTTCGACATTTGGTATAGCATTAAAGTCGAAAGTTAGACCAGCTTCATTCATACCTCCTTGCATTTGTCCTCCTTGACCGTATTTTGGGGATAGATAAGATAATGTATAATATCCATATTTTTCATCCTTAGATTTTGGATATACATTTATAAAATTAGCAATTCCAAAAGGACCATCCTCATTATTTGCATTCCATACATGTCCATTTTTTGCTATTGCGCTTACTATTGTACATGGTATAGCTGAAATAGGAACGCAAAAAAAGATAGTAAGAAATACTATAACCTTTAAGATAAATGTTTTTCGTTTTTTCATGTCACTAAGATTTTGGGTTAATAAATATTTTGGCAATTGCATATACGTTTTCAAATAGATCCGCAGATGTTCCATTTTTATTAGCTAGCATGGATATAGATAAATTGTACTCTGGAAATAGCATTAGTAATGAAATAGATCCATTAGCAATGCCGCCATGATGCCATATATTAATTTGTGTACCATTTTCGAATATGTCTTTGGTGTCATTTCTCCATCCAATAGCATAATTTTGTTCATTGATTTCTGAATTGTTTAGTAGTACTGGTGTAGTAAGCAATTCTCTGGTTTTTAGGTCAAAAAGACGATGATTTATAAAAGCGTTCCCTAACTTAACCAAGGCTGTAGGAGATGCTAAGTATCCTCCACCAGCCCATTTATTGCTGTTGTTTACCGGATACACTTCTTTATAGTGTTGGTCTTGTACCTCGTAAAATTTTACTGCATTTTTTATGGTTTCAGAAGTCTCTTCTTCAATATATTTTGCTTTTAAAGGATCAAATACAGATCCTTTCATAAATTTTGGGAATGCTTTTCCAGTAGCTCCTTCTAGCATTGCACTTACTAATGTATAATTATAACTGCTGTAGCTAAACTGTTCGCCAGGATCAAATAATAATGGATCATCACTAAATAATTCAACACTTTGTTCCACACTAGAAAAAGAGTCGTTGTTATAATATTCCCAAACGGGAAAGCAAAAGCAAACTCCATAGTTTCGTATTCCTGATGTATGAGACGCAAGCTGTTTTAGTGTCAGTTCTCCAAGATGATTTTTTATATAAGGAACTAGTTGTTTTACTTGTTGATCCAAACGAAGTTTATTTTCATGAAGAAGCACTCCAATTCCTAATGAAGTTACAGCTTTAGATGTACTTCCTATTCTGAATTTAGTATTTAGATCTACCAATGTTTTGTTTTTAATATCTTGGTATCCCATTGCGTTAGACCAAATTACCTTGTTATTCTGACCAACTGCAATCGATACAGCTGGTGCATTTAATCTCTTATAGATAATTTTTAAAATACTATCAGCTTTTTGTTGCGTAATATTTTTATGTGCGTGTATTGGGTTTAATTCACTTTTGTCTGGAGAATTATTCCAACCTGATGTATATGTAAAAATAGGCTCAAAAAAGAAGTAGCTTAATAGTAATAAGGTTATAATTGTTATAGATATGATCGCTTTTTTCATGATAGTTTCTGATTAAAATTGAGATAGGTTTCCCAGTCATTAAGAGTAGTTCTTAATGAAGAAAAAAGAATTCTTAAGAAGTGAGAATATTATTCTAGATGAGTTTCTTCTTGTTTAGCTTTTATCATTTCAGAAATTCTGTACAACAAAATAATTTCTAAGATAATAGTTGGAGTAAGCAAGAAATATCCTAGAATCCCTAATAATACTGTTGCCATACATCCATAAGCAATGATTTCGAAGATTCCTGTAGTTTTGGCTAGCATTCCTAAAGCATTTTGTAATCTAATAACAGAAATTCCAAATAGAACACCGATAATACCAATAGATACGCTATGAGCACCTACTATGTACATGGTATCAAATTCTCCAAGATATAGGGATATGATATCATAACTATAGAAAATGATTGTCATAATTGTTAAGATAAAAGCTATAATTCTTAACAGATAGTTTTTGAAAATTTTGCCGGATAATATAAATCCCCGCATAAACAAAATAAATGAAGCTAGCACTGTTAATTTAAGAATACTATAGATTGCATTAGATACAATCATTGAATTATCAAAGTATCGTGCATAATCAAAAGCAAACTCAACGAAGCCTAATATAAAATAGATGATTCCGCTAATCCATGAGATGGTAAGTTGTCTATTTAAGAAAGAAGCTTCTTTACTATCGTCAATATCTAGCAGAAATAGTTTTTTAAATTCTTTGGTTACCTGAGAATCTCTTGTTTGGATGTCTTCGAGATCATAATCTAAAGCGGACAATATGGTTTTAATAGTGTAACTTCTTGGTGTTACCTCTCCTGCTTCTATGCGTTGAATGGTTCGAACACTAATGTTACATTGTTCTACGAGTTCTTCTTGAGTTAACCCTTTGGATTTTCGTAATTCGGATATTTTTATTCCTAATGCTGGCTGTTTCATGATTTTTAAGTTATTAGATTCTGTAGAAGTAGTATTCTCTGCAGTAGAATGACTAGAACTTGTTTTCATTTGATACAGCAATATTAGGTGTATGAGATAGTATCTCAAATTTTTACGCTTGACTTTGACCCGACATTAACCTGACATTTCAGTTATAGTGCGGTGTTCGAAGATTTTGCTAGGTTTATTTAATTTTGAAATATAGGAATTATTTCGAAGTATTCCTGTTTGTCTTAAGAAGATATTTGTAGCAATTACACAAAATTAAAATGGAAGATAAGTGAACTTAATACAAAAAAAGAAATATTGTTTTTAAAAGTATAGAAAATAATTAGGCACAATTTCTCATATTATTTAGGTAGCTTTTTACCTCTATAAACATTGCCTGTTTACTATACATACTGTCTATGTTATTTGAAGAATGATATCCAAAAACATAATTCGCAGAAAATTCTTCGATATCTATCAATTCTGGATGGTTTTTATAATTTTCCAATTCTTCTGCAAATCGTTGTTTTAGATTTTTATAATTGATAGCATATAATTTGTGGGTATCTAATCCATCGATTATCTGATACACTTTGTCATTAATCTTTTTTATTTGCTTCCAAGTTCCTTTTAAAAAACTAAATTCTTCTTTCTTTTTCATAATCTAAGTTGGTTTACATTGTATTATGATGTAAAATTACCTAGAAAAGGAACTTACAAAAATTTTAAACGATTAGTTAGGCATTACTATCGACGAATTGCAATTAAGTATCGTTAAGCTGAATATTCTTTAGGATCCCTTGCGTTAGATGGAACTTTACTAAGAATTTTGTTCGGTTTTTTGTTTAAATTTTAGAGGTTGCAAAACGTGTAACGCACGATCAATGGTATTAATATTGTCAAACGTAAGTAACAACCTTAATCCGTTTCTCGTATTTTTTTCTTTCATCTTACACTTAGTTGGGTTTTTTTGTACAAATTGAAGTACTTGACTAAATGCAGGGCTTTGGTAGAAACTAGATTGTTGATCACTAATAAAATATCCAATCAATTTGTTTTGTTTCATAATTACTTTCTCAATTCCGATGCTTGTAGCAATCCATTTGATACGCACTGAATTCAAAAGATCAGTGGCTTGATCTGGTAATTCTCCAAAACGATCTATAAGTCGTTTTTCATAAGCTTGTAGTCCTTTTTCATCTTTGATCTCATTAAGCTCTTTATATAAGTTAAGACGTTCTGTAATATTATTAATATAACTATCAGGAAACAACAATTCGAAGTCTGTATCGATTTGGGTATCTTTAAGATAGACTTTTTCTTTAGAGGTATCTTCATATAATTCTGCGAACTCATTTTCTTTCAGCTCTTCGATCGCTTCGTTTAAGATTTTTTGATAGGTGTCAAATCCAATTTCATTAATAAAACCACTTTGCTCTCCGCCCAATAGATCTCCAGCACCTCTAATTTCTAAATCTTTCATAGCAATGTTGAATCCACTTCCTAATTCTGAGAATTGCTCTAATGCTGTAATTCTCTTTCTGGCATCGTCGGTCATTGCAGAATAAGGAGGTGTAATAAAGTAACAAAAGGCTTTCTTGTTACTTCGCCCTACACGACCACGCATTTGGTGTAAATCAGAAAGCCCGAAATTATTGGCATTATTGATAAAAATCGTATTGGCATTGGGTACATCCAACCCGCTTTCAACAATAGTAGTAGAAATCAATACATCAAATTCTCCATTCATAAAAGAAAGCATAAGACTTTCTAGTTTTTTACCATCCATTTGCCCGTGTCCAACAGCCACCTTAGCATCAGGTACTAAACGTTGTACCATTCCGGCTACTTCTTTAATATTTTCTATTCTATTATGAATAAAATATACTTGTCCTCCTCGTTGTATTTCATAACTAACAGCATCTCGTATACTCTCCTCATTAAACCGAATAACATTGGTCTCTATTGGATAACGATTTGGTGGAGGAGTGGTTATAGTAGAAAGATCTCTCGCAGCCATTAAACTAAATTGTAATGTTCTTGGAATAGGAGTTGCCGTTAAGGTTAGAGTATCTACATTTTCTTTAATGGTTTTTAACTTATCTTTTACCGATACACCAAACTTTTGTTCTTCATCGATAACTAACAATCCAAGATCTTTAAATTTTACATTTTTATTTACTAGTTGATGCGTTCCAATAATGATATCTACTTTACCGTTGGCTAAATCTTCTAGGGTTTCTCGTTTTTGTTTAGCAGTTCTAAAACGATTCACATAATCGACAACAACTGGAAAATCTTTAAGTCGTTCTCTAAAGGTTTTTGCATGCTGAAAAGCAAGGATGGTTGTGGGTACAAGTACCGCAACTTGTTTTCCATTATCTACTGCTTTAAAAGCAGCTCTTATCGCCACTTCTGTTTTACCAAAACCAACATCGCCACATATCAGACGATCCATAGGTCTTTCGCTTTCCATATCAGCTTTTACTGCTTCTGTTGCGGTGCTTTGATCTGGAGTATCCTCATAGATAAAGGAAGCTTCTAATTCATGTTGCAAATAACTATCAGGTGCATACTGAAATCCTTTTTGTAGTTTTCTTTTGGCATATAACTGAATTAAATTAAATGCTATATGTTTTACTCTGGCTTTTGTTTTTTGTTTTAGCGTTTTCCAGGCTTTAGACCCTAATTTGTAGATCTGTGGAGCTTTGCCGTCTTTACCATTAAATTTCGAAATTTTATGAAGGGAATGAATACTAAGATATAGCACATCACGCTCTCCATAAATGAGTTTGATGGCTTCTTGTTTTTTGCCTTCAACGTCTATTTTTTGTAAACCACCAAATTTTCCAATTCCATGATCAATATGGGTTACATAATCTCCAACTTCGAGATTGGTAAGTTCTTTTAGGGTAATCGCTTGCTTTTTGGCGTACCCACTTTTAAGATTGAATTTGTGATAACGCTCAAAAATTTGATGATCTGTATAACAAATAATTTTTTGATCATGGTCTATAAAACCTTGATATGCAGAAAATACTACAGTTTCATATTGTTTAACGTCTAAATCAGCATCATCAAAAATGTCATGGAAACGTTTTGCCTGTTGTTCGCTAACACAAAAGATATAGTTTTTATAACCCGCTGAATGATTTTCATTAAGGTTTTCAATTAATAAATTGAATTGCTTATTAAATGAAGGCTGAGGTTTTTTGTTATATTTTATAGCATAATCAGCTTTGGTAAAAGGTCGATTGCCAATTTCTACTAATGTAAAATCTAAAAGTTGTTTTTTAATAACTTCTGATGAGGTAAATAATTCATCCGGAGTTGCATGTTTGATATCTTCAGATAATGTTTTAAAGGTCTCTTTGGCTTTTTCATAATTTTTGTCAATTCTTGAAGATAGTAGATCAATATCTTTGACAAAGATTACTGTTTTAGAAGCTATATATTTTAAGAAACTTTCACGAGTTTCTTGTATGGCTTTATTCTCTACATTGGGAATGATTGTGATTTTCTTGATTTGATCGGTAGACAATTGTGTTTCTACATCAAAAGTTCTAATACTATCTACTTCATCACCAAAAAATTCTAAACGATAAGGTTCATCATTACTAAATGAAAAAACATCTACAATTCCACCACGAACCGAAAACTCTCCGGGTTCAGTTACAAAATCGACTCGCTGGAATTGATATTCGAATAGCACTTCATTTACAAAATCCAATGACAATGTATCACCAATCGAAATTTTCAGCGTGTTCTTTTCCAGTTCTTTTCTGGTTACTACTTTTTCGAATAAAGCATCTGGGTACGTAACAATTAAGGCTGGTTTTTTTCTAGAGTTAATTCTATTTAATACTTCGGCTCTAAGCAATACATTTGCATTATCAGTTTCTTCGATCTGATAAGGACGTCGATAACTTCCGGGATAAAAAAGCACATTTTTATCACCTAATAATTGTTCTAAATCATTAAGGTAGTAGGCAGCTTCTTCTTTATCATTAAAAATGCATAAGAAAGGTTTTTCACTTTTATGAAAAGCATCTTCTATGGTAAAAGATAATGATGATCCAACAAGACCTTGAATATGTGTTTTACTTTCAGACTGGGCAATAGCAGTTCCCAGTTTCTGCAATTGCGGAGACTGTGCAAAAGTTTGCGAGATAGCTGTTTTACTCACGTAGCAAATATTTTAAAGCAAATATAATAGCTACGTAGTTGTATCCAAAAAATATAGCTGATTTATAAGTGAAACTGAGATAACAATTTTTCAAAATCCTTTTCAGAATTATACACATTACAAGATACTCGTATGGCATTTCCTCTGTAGGAAACAAAAATTTGTTCTTTTTTTAGATTAGCTTTTATCTTTTCTAAACTCAAATGTTCCGGAAGATATATGCCAAATAAGTGATGTGCTCTATAGTGATCTTCTTCTATAAAACAATCTAGGGCTTTAAGTTTATCAATAGTTGCTTTAGAAATGTTTTTAGTATACTCCTGAATATTTTTAGGTTGCCATTGGATCAACTGTTCGATGGCTTTCGTAAGCATTGGAGTTAATATAAAATTGCTAGATTCTCCAACGGAATATCTTGCTGCTTTTTCTTTATACTGATCTTGATAATTTGTTAATCCAGAAAAATCTTCACTATTATGTCTGTTCATCCAATTGTGCTCTATAGGTGTTCCATTGCTAAAAGCATCACTGTAATATGCCATTCCAATGGAATAAGGACCTAATAACCATTTGTATCCCCCACATATTAGGGCATCTGGTTGTATGTCTTCTACAGAAAATGGCAATGCACCAATACTTTGCGTTCCATCAATGACCATCATAGCATTTACAGCGGTTGTTTTTTCTCTAATCGCTTGGAGATCAAACAAAGTACCATCTGCCCAATGCACATGTGGTAAAGCAATTACAGCTGTGTTTTTCGAAATAGCATCTAAAATAGATTGATTCCATTTTTTGCCACGGCTGTTAAATTCTTTAGGAGGATATACAATTTTTATAAGTGCATTATTCTTTTTAGCTACTTCTTGCCAGATATAAACATTACTAGGAAACTGTTCATCTACCAAAATGATTTCATCTCCTTTTTGTAGTGGAACATTATTCGCAGCATTCGCGATTCCATAAGAAACAGAAGGTATGATAGCAGTATTATGATGGTCTGGTGCATTGATTAACGATGCGAAACGTTTTTTTAAAACTTCTCTTTGGCTAAAAAAATCTTCAGGTAAAATTTCATAAGGTTGTGCTTTTCTTTGTACAGCAGAAATACCAATATCTGTTACCGATTTTAATTGTGGAGACATATACGCTCCGTTGAGATAAGTGATTTCTTCAGAAAGGTCAAAAAGATGTTGTTGGTTTTGCATATGAAGTGTTATTGATGCACTAAAATAACTTCCTTTTGGGTAATAGCATATATTTTAACTTTTTCTATAGGTTCTAAGATATGAGTGCCAGTAAACTCCCCAAAAGCAGGAAGTATTAATTGATGTTTTGTTTGATAATAACAAGGCAAACGCAAACGCTGCTTACCTAGACCACCAAGTAGCACTCCTGGATGAATATGCCCACAAAAATTATAATAACCATCTCTTTCCTCTGGATGATGACTTAAGAGGAAATTATCTATCAGTATTTCTGAAGCTACTTTTATACCAATTTTCTCATATTTAAATGGAGAAATAATATCATGGTTACCGACAATAAGAACAAATTCTATGGAGGATCTTTGAGAAATCCAGGATTCGAAGACATCCCATTCCTTATTCAAGTAACTATGAAAAAGATCTCCTAGAAAACAGATATGTTTGGGGTTAAATACATTTATAACATGGTCTAGTTGCTCAAAGTTTTTTTGGATTGCATCCTGTGGAACGGCGCTACCATGTTTTCTAAAATGAGATACTTTACCGAGATGAAGATCTGCAATCAAAAGCATATTTCTTTCTTCCCAAAATATAACTCCAGAAGGGTGTAAAATAAAAGATTGATGTTGTATTTGTATTTTTTGCAATTTCTAAAGGAATGCTAATAAACTTATTTCTTAGACAACAAAGCTACCATCTTTTTGATACGATCTTCTAATTTTTCGCTAGACATTTTTTCACGAAGTCGATCTGTAATAATTGGAAAAGAAAGAGGAGTTGCTTTTTTACAGGATTTCCAAATGATTTTTTGCTGCTCAATTCTTTCTAATGCCTCTTGTAAACGTCCTTCTTCCAACTGATGCTCAAAGGTTTCTACAAAAGCCTGTTGGTATAGAAGGTTGTCTGATTCAAAGTCTCTAAAAACATTAAATAATAACTGAGAACTGGATTGCAGATGCTTGTTTTTGAGCATTTTTTCTGGATATCCTGTAAATACCATCCCAGAGATCACAGCAATGTCTCTAAATTTTCTTCTAGCCATTTCTGTAGCATTTAAGCTTTTCTGAAGATCGCTATGCATATATTCTTTGGTAAAAAGATCATTATCGATCACTTGCTGCATATCTATTTCCTGATCTGATAATAACTCAAAACCATAATCATTAAAGGCTATAGAAAAAGAAATCGGAGATAAAAGACTAATGCGATAGGCTAACAAACTCCCTAAAGCTTCATGTACAAATCTTCCCTCGAAAGGATAAAAAATTGCATGATATCCCTCTTTAGTTTTAAAAGTTTCTATTAAAAACTCTTCTGGACCAGGAATGATACTTTCTTCTTCTTGCTTTTTAAATATGTGAGATAATGCGATTAATTCTGGAGATTTTTTTTCCTCATTAGTAGCTTTGTATAATTCGTTACGAAGCAAGTCAGACATTTGAGAAGTTAATGTCAATCTTCCACCCATCCAACTGGGAACCTTAGAGGTTCTTTTAGAAGATTTTCGAACTAATACTTTCATTTCTTTAATACGTACAAGTTCTAGATTTCTGCCGGCAAAGGTAAATACATCACCTGGTTTTAATTTAGAAATAAACCACTCTTCAATACTACCAATATAACCGCCTTTAAGGTATTTCACCGTTAAGACAGCATCACTTACTATGGTTCCGATCTGTAGGCGATGACGCATTGCGATTCCTCGATTATTAACTTTAAATAATCCATTTTCCAGAATTTCTACTTTTTTATACTCGTCATACTGCTGTAAGCTTTGACTACCGATGGTAATGAAATTAAGAATCCATTTCCAATCCTCTTCAGAAATTGCCTGATAGCAGAAAGTACTTTTGATTTCTGGAAAAATGGTTGCAGGATGGAAACCATCAGAAACAGCAAGTGTGGTAAGATATTGTACCAATACATCAAAACTATTCAGATAAGGAATACGATCTTCTACAGTATGTTGTTGAACAGCTTGTTGCAAGGCAGAAGCTTCTACTAGTTCTATAGCATGAGTTGGTAAAAAATAAATGACACTAGTTTTACCAGGTTGATGACCACTACGACCAGCGCGTTGTAAAAAACGTGCTACTCCTTTGGGTCCGCCTATTTGAATAATGGTTTCCACCGGAGCAAAGTCAACGCCTAAATCTAGACTAGAAGTACAAACCACAGCTTTTAGTGATTCATTTCTAATGGCTTGTTCTACCCATAAACGTGTTTCTTTATTAATACTGCCATGATGCATGGCCATTTCTCCAGCAAACTCGGGATATTTCTGTAGAATTTTCTGGAACCATATTTCACATTGACTTCTTGTGTTGGTAAACAATAAAGTCGTTTTACTCTTTTTAATAATGGGCACTACCTCATCCAATAAATGAATCCCTAAATGACCTCTCCAAGGAAAGGTTTCCATTTCATTAGGAATAATACTCTGAACTTTAATCTTCTTTTTGATATTTGCCTTTACGAGAATCGAATTCTCTAATGCTTCTGATTGATGACCTAACAACACTTCTCTCGCTTGTTCCAGATTACCAATAGTTGCTGAAATTCCCCAAATGCGAAGATCTTTCGCAATAGTTTTAAGTCGAGATAACGCTAATTCAATTTGTACACCGCGCTTGGTTCCTAACAATTCGTGCCATTCATCGATAACAATAGCACTGCAATTTTTAAAAGTTTTATCATATCCTTTGGAAGCAAGCAACAGTTGAAGACTTTCTGGAGTAGTAATTAGTAAATCCGGCATGGATCTTTTTTGGGCAGCTCTTTCTTTTTGTGAAGTATCTCCCGTACGAATTCCTACGGTAAGTTGTGTACCTAAGTCTTCTGCAAATCGTTCTGTGGCTTGCTTAATTTCTTGTGATAAAGCTCTTAAGGGAGTAATCCATATGGCTTTTAAACCTTTTTTATGTTTGCTTTTGTAATCAGGGTTTTGTTTGATGTAATTGAGAACAATCGGTACCCATAACGCATAAGTTTTTCCACTACCTGTCGGAGCGTTTAACAATCCATTTTTACCCTGTAAAAATGCTTTCCAACTTTGTTTCTGAAAAGGAAAAGATTTCCATTGCTGTTGTTGAAACCAGGATTCTGCTATATGAAAGAGTTCCTTTTGTGTCATTTTGTATTTGTTATTCCTTACCCTGATAGGGGAAGGTGTCCTGTCTTGACAGGGCGGAAGGGGTGAACGCTACCCTATCCGATTCAGCATTGCTGAATCACCTTTCCCTTCAAAGGGAAAAGGAACTTTTTATTCTTTTTTAAAATTATCTTTTATTTCTTGTAAAACAGACGGTAGATAATCAAACACCATTTTGTTTTCAAAACGGATTACTGAAAAACCCAATTCACTCAGATCTTTGTCCCTTTTTGTATCTTTATCTTCTGCTGCGGGATTGTTATGGACTTCGCCATCTAATTCAACAATTAATTTCTCCTCAGCACAATAGAAATCCACTATATAATTATTTATACTATGTTGTCTCCGAAATTTTTTTCCTTCAAATTTTCTTTTTTGAAGATGTTTCCATAGAAATGCCTCCGCTGAAGTTAAGTTTTTACGAAGTTGTTTTCTATTATTTCTAAGCTCTGGTTTGTTGTGTATTTTTTTCATCATAATTAAACCTATATTCTCGATCCGATTCATCGTTGCTGAATCACCTTAATCTTAAAGGGAAAATGGAGTCTTAATATATCATTTTATGAGCAATTTCAAATCTTCTAAAGAATTGGCTTCTTCAATTTTTTTATCTTGTCGCCATCGTAAAATACGAGGAAAACGGGTAGCAACACCACTTTTATGTCTTTTAGACAGAGCAATTCCTTCGAAAGCTATTTCGAAAACTAATTCTGGAGTTACACTTCTTACAGGTCCAAAGCGCTCTAGTGTATTTGCTTTTATAAATTTATCAACTTCTCGAAATTCTGCATCGGTTAATCCAGAGTATGCTTTTGCAAATGTTACGAGTTCCGTTTTGTCATTATTCCATAATCCGAATGTGTAATCCGTAAATAAATTAGATCGCCGCCCATGACCTCTCATGGCATAGGTAAGTACGGCATCTATAGTTAAAGGATCTACTTTCCATTTCCACCAATCGCCTTTTTTACGTCCCACCAAATAAGGAGAATCTTTTCTTTTTAGCATTAATCCTTCTGATCTTACTAATCTAGATCTATCACGTTCTTTTGCTAGTGCTGACCAAGAAGTAAAGGTCATTTTTTCTGATAGATGTAAAGGAATTTTATGCTCTTCTGATGTTTGTGTACTTAAAATATCATCGTATAAAGATTCTAATAATTCTCTTCTTTTAGAAAAAGGAAGGTTTCGAATATCTTTTCCTTTCCATTCTAATAGATCATACGCTTTTAATATAACAGGCGTTTTTTGCAGTAAATTTTTAGAAATGGTTTTTCTACCGATTCTGGTTTGTAGATCATTAAAAGTTCCAATTTCTCCGTTAGGAAATGGTAAAATTTCACCATCCAGAACGGTTCCATCAGGAATAAAATCTAAGAACTTTTGAAATTCAGGGTATTTGTCAGTAACCAATTCTTCGCCACGACTCCAAACAAAGATTTCTCTATTTCGAATAATAATTTGTGCTCTAATTCCATCCCATTTATGTTCCGCATACCATTCTGAGACATCTCCTAAATCAGAAACTTCATTTCCTACAGCATACGCTAAATAGAAGGGATAAGGTTTAGAAAGAAAGTCAGATTCCTTTTCTTCTAGTACTAAATCCTGATAGGAAATAGTATTTGGATCCCAATTTCCCATAAGCTTATACGCTAAAATATCTTCATCAATTTGTGTGGCTTTTGATAAAGCTCGTGTCATTAATTTTTGACTAACTCCAATTCGAAAACCACCAGTAATTAGTTTGGTAAATACAAAACGTTCATAGTAATTTAAAACCTTCCAGTTTTCATGAAGGTATGTCTTTTTTTCTTGCTCGGTTTTCTTTTTAAGAGTAATCATTTCTTCAAGAAATTGGGTCAGCGTTTTTGTTGTGCTTTTTGTGGAAGATGGAATTACCAAAGCAATGGTTTCGGCAAGGTCCCCTACAATATGATAAGATTCTTCGAACAACCAAAGTGGAATATTAGCTAATTCTGAAGCCCATGTTCTTAATAAGGTAGTATTTACAGGCCTAGGAGGTCTCCGATGCGAGAGAATAGCAATCGTCCATACTTTGTCTTTTTTTGGTGCTTGCTCAAAATAGGTGGCTAGCGCATTTACTTTTACGTTTGTTTTATTGGTACTGTCTAAAGTTTTAATGAGGTTGGCAAATTGTTTCACTCGAGAACCTCACTTTCTTTTTTGGTATCTATTTCGGCAAGTTCACCTTCGTACTGTGTTTTCTCCGTACGGGCATCATACCCTAATTCTCTTAGATACTTTGAAAATATCTCAGTGTATCCGTGTGTGGTAATAATTTTGGTTGCTCCTGTTTCTTTGATAGCTGTTAGTAATCCATCCCAATCGCAGTGATCAGAAAGTACAAAACCTTTGTCTATTGCTCTACGTCGTCGTGCTCCTCTAAAAGTCATCCATCCGCTTGCAGATGCAGTAACATAAGGAACCATTTTTCTGATCCAGGTACTACCATGTGCACTTGGTGGAGCGATAACGATATTACCAATAAAATCTTCTTTTTTGGTATCTCTTGTTACCAAAGTTGTCTCTGGGAAGGAAACCATAGGTCGAATAACATTTGTCATATTTTCTATGGCTCCATGAGTATAAATTTTACCAATTTCTGGATTTAAATATTTTAAGAGTCGTTGTGCTTTTCCCAGAGAATACCCAAAAAGAATGGATGTTTTACCTTCAGATTTATTTTCTGCCCACCAATTATTAATATCGTTAAAAACATCTTTTTGAGAAGCCCATTTAAACGCAGGTAATCCAAACGTACATTCTGTGATAAAAGTATGGCATTTAATAGGTTCGAAGGGAACCGAGATTCCATCATTTTCTACTTTATAATCTCCTGTAAAGACCCAGATTTCTCCTTTATGTTCTACTCTGATTTGCGAACTGCCAATGATATGACCAGCAGGATGAAAGCTAAAGGTAACATTATTGATAGAGAACGTCTCTCCATATGCTTTTCCAGTAACATTTATATCTCCTAAGCGATGTTTGATAATAGGGATATTCGTATGGTGTGTTATATATTGTTTGTGTCCCCATCTGCTGTGATCTGCATGACCATGAGTAATGATTGCTTTATCTACAGGTTTCCAAGGATCCAAGTATACTTTTGCAACAGCACAATAGATTCCCTTTTCTGTAAATTCTAAAAGTGGTCTAGATGGCATAAGGAGTTAGAACTATATTCCTATTGTTTTTTTGGAAATTACGGAATACTGGTTTTACAAAAAAGTGTTTAGCGAAATATTAGGAGTTGTTGATGCTCTTTTCCAAGATCCAACTTTTAGCGATGACACCTGAATTTTTTCCCATTTTAGGTTTTTTTTTATTGATTTCTATGGTCAAAATATAAGAATCTGGGTTTTACTTTGAAATCAATGTAACTAATTGATTTTTAAATTTTTGTAATTTTTTTTGTGAGGTATGATTCCACGAATTGGAGGTTGAGGTTCTTGTAATTGGATATTTTCTGACCTTATATTTGACCCAAGATTATCGATCGAAAGTTTAGGAAAAAATAACTACTAGAAAACAGAAAATATGAAAGGGATTACTGAACAGAAAATAAGAGAAGGAATCAAAAATGGGGATGAAATCATCTTAACATGGTTTTATAAAAAGAACTTTCCCTTAGTCAAAAATTATATTCTTCTAAATAGTGGTTGTTTGGAAGACACCGAGGACATTTTCCAAGACGCGTTGCTATTATTATATCTAAAGTTGAGAAACCCAGAGTTCATGATCAGGACTCCAATCCAAAATTATTTTTATGGTGTTTGTAAAAATATGTGGTTAAAGAAAGCAAATAGAAACAAAAAGGTATTGTTCAAGGATGTTTTGAAGGATGTCTGGAATCATGAAGAATCTACTGTCATAGAGAAGCTTTTTCAGAAAGATCGTAAACAACTGTTTCATGCGTACTTTTCTAATCTACAGGATACAACAAAGAGGTTGTGGCAGCTCATTTTTGAAGGGAAAGATTACCAAGAGATGGCTCAAATTACTGGATGTACAGAAAATTACTTACGTAAAAAGAAAAGTGAGACTAAAAAGAGTATGATACAAAGTATCTTAAAAGATCCTGTCTTTAAAGAATTAGTGAAAATATAAAAATACTATAGTAGACATATGCCTTGAGTGTCTTTAACTGTTCAGGGAGAAAACATTTTTAAATACTTTATACGATGAATAAATTAAGAAATTTAAACGGGGTAAAAACAATTTCTAAAAACAATCAACAAGCTATTAATGGAGGGTTTGGTTGTCCTATTTGTCCTGCAGGAACCTGTTCTCAATTGGACTTCTTAACAGGAAAGCATGTAGCTTGCGTTCCTTGCTAAGATTTTAAATAGACTTAAAATAATTAAGCCACTCTTTTTGAAAGGAGTGGCTTATAAGTTAATCTTATTGAATAAATTTATTTATAATGATCACGGGTGGTATTTTGATTATTCTTCTATGCCGCATAATCTATTACGGGTTTTACACCCATTGGATCCTGGGCATTCCCATGTCCAATCGGTGGGACAATTAAGATGACTGTTACAACCATTAAGGAATACAGTAGCATCCTCAAATGTAGTTGCCGTATTTCCCCCTTTTACATCATAAAAATTACGTCTTTCTAATTTGGCAACCTTAATTTTGTATAAGCTAAGCTTTTTCCCTTTTTTGTTTTTCATATATACGTTCTTTTTGTTTCAGAAATAAAAGTAATTATTATTCTTTTTGAAAAATTTAATTCATAGAATTTACTACTGTGTTTTCATGGAAATGACACTTTGTATAAATTGGGAATCAATGATTTATGTGGTTATTTCTTTTTCTAGTTGTTTGATGAAATAAGACGGATACATTCCTGTTTTTTGATAAAAAGCTTTCGAAAAAGCACGATCATTATTATATCCAAGTTCTCTTGCAATTCCTTTAATACTATACAGTCTAAATTTAGGGTTTTCTTTCAGTTGTTCGATTACATAGGCTATACGAAGTTCATTGATATAAGTGCTAAACCTTTTTTGCTTGTGTTGATTAATGATTTTAGACAAGTATTTAGAATTGGTTTGTAGTTTTTTGGCAAGAGAAGTTATCGTCAAATTACGGGCTAAAAAACCATTTTTGTCTTCAAATTGTGTAAGTCTTTCTAAAACTTCAGAAACAACATTTTCGGGAATACCTAAGGATTTTGAGTCATTAATATTGTTTTCTTTTGCAATTAGTAGTTCTGTTTTTTTGATTTCAAGATTGTTTTCGGGGTGCATTATTACTTGATACCTTTTTTTGTATTGTACTTTTCTATAATATACAGATAAGAAAAAAATGAAAAGAATAATTACCGCTAATAATGTGATACTATATTTTAAGGATATAATCTTTTCCTTTTCCTGTAACGTATTTATTAAATGTTGTTTCTCTTTAAGTAATTGAGGAGTATCGTATTTTTTAGTAATTGTTTTGTTCAAGCTTTTGTAATCCCTATCTAATACACTATCCACGGCAAACAATTTATTTATATAATGTAGTTGTTTGTTTTTATCATCTATTGATTTATAATGATTGATAAATAGTTCGTACGCTTCACGCATTTCTAAGGATCTGTACTTAGTGTTTTCATAATACCAATCTATTTTTTCTAATGAACTTAAAAACATTTTTTCATCACTATGCTCTTTATAAATTTTACTTAAATGTAAATAACCATCTACGATTGCTCCCATATTGTGAGATTCTAGTTTTTCAATCATCGGAATTGATTTGTTGATACTATCAATAGAAGCGTCATATTTTTTTTTGTAATATTGATTGATACCTTCGGCCAAAACGAATGAATAGTACACGTTTAACGTATCTTTAATAGATTCTTTAATGCCGAGGTTAGTATAATAGGAAGCAGAATCAATCTGGTTTAATTTTCTATAAGAATCTGCTAACATTAGAATAGTGATTAAATGCTCTTCCCCTTTAATCTCCCGATGTATTTCATATTTCATTACATCTAGGTATATCTTTTTTGCTTCTTGATACTCTCCAATTTCATCTTTTAATCTACCGATATTATGTTTGACTACATTATATAAATTGGTATTTACAGTATCAACGAATTCTAAAGCTTTTAAATAATCATCCAATGCCTTATTGTAATTACCGATTTCTTTGTAGGAACCTGCTCTGTTTACATATGAAATTACTGGATACAAGTCATGTTTTAAATTAGAACTGTAATAGATAGAGCTATCTAGATAAATAATTCTTTTTGATGGATTATGGATATGATTGAAGGATACTTGAAAATAACCTTTTGCTAATCCTAGATTATCTTTTTTTAGTTTGGCTTTAGCTAATAATATTTCAGCATAAAATGTAACCTTGATAGAGTCTTTCACATTTTTTATTAGAAGATTTTCCAGTTCGTCTAATGTCTTGTTTTGTAAAGAATCAGGTATAGCAGTGTTTTGAGTGTATCCAGTAAGGGTGATGATGAGTATAAAGATCATAAGAATGATCTTTTGTTTTTTGATATGATGAGTTTGCATGTTCCAAAAGTATTAAATTCACTATGGAAACCAATATGCCGTTATTAAAATTATATTTCTATATATTTATTGAGCATCAACGTGTTGAATCCTTTAAATATTTTGTTAACCTTAAAAAAGGACATCTTTATATTTTAAAAGGAATTAAGTTTGGTTATATTTGCGGCAAAATAAACAAAATACATAATGTCAATATCTGATTTATTTGATAGTGGGTTTCAAAAGAGAAATCAAGACCATTTTGCTGCTATCGTAAGAGTAGCAATGAGTGATGGAGTTATTACAGACGAAGAAAGAGCGTTCTTAGATAGATTGGCTCGTAATCTTGATATTTCTGAAAATGATTACAAAGAAATTTCTAAGAATTATGCTGCTCATCCTATCAATCCTCCGACTAGTTATGATGCAAGATTAGAAAGGTTATTTGATTTAGCGAGGATGGTATATGCAGATAACATCAAAGGAGATGATCAGGTAGTTTTATTAGAAAAATTATGTATCGGATTAGGTTTTAAATCTGATAATGCAAAGTATGTTGTGGATAAAGCCTTAACATTAGTAGATCAGGATGTGGATGGAGATACTTTTGCCGAAGAGATTAAAAATATGAACAGATAATTTTCTTTATTTACAAAGAAAATACATCCAACCAAAAATGACAAAAGCCGCTTCTATGAAGCGGCTTTTTTAGCTATTTGTTTAACTATTTTATATAGTAAATCTTCTTGTTCAAAGGGCTTGGCAATAAAATCATCCATTCCAGATCTCAGGCATTTATCTCGTTCTGCTTCGGTAGCTCTGGCAGTAAAACCAATAATTGGCACCTCTGCTATGGCTTTATCTCCATAATTTTTGCGTATCATATGAGTGGCCTTATAGCCATCTATTTTAGATAATTCTAGATCCATAAGAACTAAGTCGTAATTTCTTCGTTCCATATAGCTAATGGCCTGTTCTCCATTCATAGCAACATCTACAAAGAAACTACCGTGACTAATAAGTATTTTCATAATTAAGAATTGCGTAGACTCTTCGTCTTCCACAACTAAAATTCTGAATTTCTTTTTTGATTCGGGTAAACTATATTTTTTCTTTTTCTTTTCTGGCTTAGCTTTCGAAATTTCAAACTTAAATGGTAGTTTAATATCAAAAGTAGTCCCTTTATCCGGTTCGCTAGTTACTTTAATTTCACCATTCAGGAGGTCTACCAAATCTTTTACAATAGCTAGTCCTAATCCTGTTCCCGAAATCTGTTTGTCTCTATTAAAACGGGTAAATCTATCAAAGATATTTTCGAGGTCTTCTTCATGTATTCCTAATCCGGTATCTTCAATTTTGAAACTAACACTTAACTTATTGGTTCGTTGAAAGTTTTTAGTCACAGAAAGGCTTACTTTACCTTCTTCAGTAAATTTGAAGGCATTATTGAGCACATTATTAATAATTTGGAATACTCTTGTTCTATCTCCAATTAAATACTCCTGAATATTAGGATCAATATACGTTTCAAATGCTAATCCTCTATCTTCAGCTAATTTCGAATAGGTTTCTTGGAAACCTTCCATGAGATTTACAAACAAAAAGCGCTCTTCTACAATTTTTATTTTACCAGACTCTATTTTCGAAATATCTACCATATCCTCTATTAAAGAGTTAAGATGTAGACTTTGTCTTTTAATAATTCTAGCTAATTCTTCTTGTTCAAAATTTAAGTTGGTCTTTTGCAATACCTCTATAAATCCCAAAATACTGGTTAAAGGAGTTCTGATTTCATGATTGATATTAGCAATAAAACTGTTTTTAAACTTCTCTTTATCAATAAGAAATTTATTTTTGAGCTCTAATTCTTTAGCTCTAAGAACAGATTCATTTTTTTGTTGTGCTATTTTATTTAACTCGTGATATTTAGACGAGTAATCGAATAAAAGAATAACTACTTCTTTTGTGTTGATTTTAATAGTTACGTCGCATATCTTCTCTAGTTTTCCTTCTTCTAAGTGAATACAAGGAAAATTATAGGTGGTTTCTTCCTGTTCAAATATTTCTAGGAATCCCTTTATGATCTCAAAAAAAGGATGTGCATCATAAATAGAAGTACTGACTTTCCAACTAAAAATATTTGCATCGGTTTCCTTAATCACACCATCATGGCCTGTAATTGTGCATTGCATTTGTTGATCAAAAAACAACTTTTCTTCTTGGTAAGTCATAGGGCTATGATGTTATTTCGATAGAAAGATCAGTAAAGAAATTCTGAACATTTTTGTTTGTTTTAGCACTTGTTAAACAATCTACAGTAATGTTTAACTCATCAAATTTCTTTTGGATTTCTTTTTCGCTTACTAAATCTAACTTATTACCAATTGTTTTGATAATCACTTTTGGGTGATTTTTGGCGAGGTATTCTAAATCTTTAGTAAGATCTTTATAGGTGTCTATTCTTGTAAGGTCAAATACGTAAATAAAAGCGTTAGAGCCAAGAAGATACGATTTTCGCGTGTCTTCTATATCGGTATGACCTTCGGTATCCCAAATGATCATAGAAAGTTCTCTGCCATCTGGCATTTCAACAACTTTCTTTTTTATCTGAACTCCTAATGTTACTTTATAATCTTCAGAAAATTCGTTGTCAACAAAACGTCTAAATAATGATGTTTTCCCAACTCCAAAGTGTCCTAAAAGCACTACTTTTTTAGACAATGTCATCTTCAAAATGTTTTTTTAATTTATTTGTAAAAAGCTCATTATTTTCTAGATCCCTTCTGGAAATATGATTCTTAGCAAATTCAATAATTTGATCTTCCAATACTTCTTTAAACATAATGTTGTAGGCACCCGAAATAACAGCTGCTATATAATAAGAATAAAAATTTTGTATATGTATAGTATATAGTTCGTATTCTATTGTTTCTAGATTTTGATTACCGCCCTGAAAAGCATCTTCGACAAATCCTTTTATAGCGGTAAGCATTCCAGCGACCATATCTTTATCAATAGTACCATCAGAAAGAGGACTATAATCAGCAATAAGTAATCCAGAATCTTTTTCAACGACAAACATTTGGATTAATCTGGGTTTGGCGTAATCCGAAATTGCCAAATCACCGTCACTAATACCTTGTGCTTTTGCTTTGGTTCTTTTAAACCAATTTTTAAAAGAGAAAGCTTGTTTGGTTTTTTTGTTAATATTGTCGCTTAAGAGTTTCATTTCATGAGCGATGTAGCGCTTAATCATCTTTCCAATAATTGGAAATAAAGCTTCTACAACGGCATCCTGAGAATTCTTAATTTCTTCTTTTAGCGTTTGTGTAATCGTTGGGCCTAGTGTTTTAGGAATTTCTTCAACAAATTCTTCTAATTTGTCATCAATAATAGGATCTACTTTCTCAGAAAGCTCTTGCTTCTGATAAACTATTTTACTAAGCTCTTCAACTTTTTTAGCAATGGAATCTGCATACTCCTTCTCATCTGTAAGAAGAAGTTCTTTAAGAATTTTAAATTTGTCCTGCTCTTCCATAATCTTGGATAGGCAGATTACTTATTAATTTTCTCACCCATGGCAATCAAAAGATCACCTAACGTTTTTCTGTCGACTTTTTTATCATCTAACATGGAAACTTTGTCTGCTAAATTATCTTCTAATTCAGTGATTCTAATATTGATATCAGTACTTAAATTATCAATCGCTTGATGTAGCTCTTTTCTAGTGTCTTCAATAAAATCTTCTAGTTCTTTCTTTTTAGAAGAAATGTCTTTTTTTACGGCGTCAAATTCAGAGTTATAAGCCGCAATATTTTCTCCAAAAATTAAATTTTTTATTGCTTCTATCTTTGAAGAAGGATCGTTAGCAACCTGTTCTTGGACAGCTTTAGTTTCTTTAGCCATTATCGGTCAATTTATGTTTATTCTATGAGCTAAAAGTAAATTTAATATAAAAACATTAAAAAATACAGTCAATGAGTAATAATGTTAATCATTATTTCCTTTCAACTCCATTAAAAATATAATCCATCTAATCTATAGTCAAAGGGAAGAGTGAGGGGTAGGCCTACAGACAGATATATTTATTATGCAAGAATACTAAAAAAAAAGCAGTATCCAATTTAAATACAGATCATTGTATTATTATTACTATGTGAGATTAGAAGAATATATTATTTCGCACTCTCCTTTTGCATAAAAGATTCTACTTTCTTGACCATGTTTTTGCTTCCGCAGATAAACGGTGTTCTTTCGTGTAATTCAGTAGGTTTAATTTCTAGTATTCTTCTAAAACCATCACTAGCAAATCCACCAGCTTGTTCTGCTAAAAATGCCATAGGATTACATTCATATAACAATCGTAGTTTTCCATTAGGAGATTTGGAAGTACTAGGATACATATAAATCCCACCTTTTATCATATTTCTATGAATATCACTTACTAATGATCCGATATATCTAGATGTATAAGGACGATCATCTTTTTCTTCCTGGCAGTATTTTATGTAATCTTTAATTCCTTGAGGGAAATGAATATAGTTTCCTTCATTTACAGAATAAATTCTACCATCCTCGGGGAATGTCATATTAGGATGCGAAAGATAATAGGTTCCCAGAGCTGGGTTTAATGTAAAACCATTTACTCCATTTCCGGTTGTGTATACCAACATTGTGGAGGTTCCGTAAATAATGTATCCTGCTGCTACCTGCAAATTTCCAGGTTGTAAAAAATCTTCAATGGTTACGGGTGTTCCTGTTGGAGTAATTCTGCGATAAATAGAAAAGATAGTTCCTACTGAGACATTAACATCGATATTAGAGCTGCCATCTAAAGGATCCATTAAAACTACATAATTATTCCTATGATCGCTTTTTTGACCTTTAATGGTAATGAAATTATCATTTTCCTCAGAGGCAATACCACAAACAATTTCTCTATTGGTTAAGGTATTGATGAACGTTTCATTAGCAAGTACATCTAATTTTTGTTGATCTTCACCTTGTATATTTGTTTCTCCAACAGCTCCAGTTATGTCTACTAAACCTGCCTTGTTTACTTCGTGATTTACCATTTTTGCAGCAAGGCGAATGGAATTGATCAGTCGTGAAAGTTCACCACTTGCATATGGAAAATCTTTTTGGTTTTCTATAATAAATTCTCCTAAGGTTTGGTTTTTTCTTGTCATGTTAGGTTGTGTTGGATTTGTGCAAAAATATTATTTTTTAGACAACTAAAACGTTTTCGTAAGGCTAATTTGTCAAACTTAAGTGAGTTTTGTAAAAACTAAAATTAGTTCTATATAAGATTATAAAATTATCTAGATTCTAACACATATTTTATAGTTTTGATAAACTTTTGACCTATGGACTATATTATACGAGAAGGAGTGGCAGGAGATATGCCACAAGCACTTCAATTAATCAAAGAATTAGCCGTTTTTGAAAAAGAACCCGATGCTGTAGAAGTTACTGTAGATGATTTAGTAAAAGAAGGGTTTGGAAATAAACCATTGTTTCATTGCTTTGTCGCTGAGACATCAGTAGGTGAAATCGTAGGTTTGGCATTAGTTTATTTTAGATTTTCTACTTGGAAAGGAAGAACGGTTCATTTAGAAGATTTGATTGTGAGAGAATCTATGAGAGGTTCAGGTATTGGAATGGCTCTTTATAAAAGAGTGATGCAATATGGAACAGAAAAAGGTGTAAAACGTGTAGAATGGAATGTTTTGGATTGGAATACACCAGCAGTAAATTTTTATCTAAAAAGTGGTGCTAAGATTTTAGAAGGTTGGCAGGTAGTACAAATGGATGAACAAGGGTTACAAGCATTTGTGTCTAAGAATTAAGCTGAATTGTAGTATCGCATATCAGGAAATTAGATAAATCAATGAAAGTTTTTAAGTTTGGAGGAGCATCGGTAAAAGATGCCGAAGGAGTTCAAAATGTAATCAAGGTATTACAAAAAGTTGGGCATGCGGATACAATTATTATTATATCTGCTATGGGTAAGATGACAAATGCACTAGAAACAGTAGTTGCGAATTATCTAAACAAAAATCCTGAATTTAATAATTCTCTAGAGTTTATTAGAACATATCATCATGGGATTTTAAAAGACCTTTTTCCGAATGCACAACATCCAGTTTTTGAAAAAGTTACCTCCTTGATTTCTGATATGGAAACTATGTTGAGAAGAAATAAATCCGTACAATATGATTATGTTTATGATCAGACGGTGAGTTATGGAGAATTAATTTCTACAACTATTGTTAGTGAGTATTTGTCTGAAAAAGGATATACGAATACATTGTTGGATGCTCGTGATGTAATAAAAACGAATGATGATTACAGAGATGCTACTGTAGATTGGAAGCTAACTCAACAATGTATTAATGATAAAGTTGCTAAAACAGGGTTAACAATTACTCAGGGTTTTATTGGTTCCGATAGTAATAACTTTACGACCACTCTAGGAAGGGAAGGTAGTGATTATACTGCGGGGATTTTTGCCTATTGTACCAATGCCGCCAATGTTACTATATGGAAAGATGTTCCTGGTGTTTTAAATGGAGACCCAAGAGTTTTTCAGAACACAGAATTACTTTCACAAATTTCTTACGAAGAAGCAATTGAATTAGCTTTTTATGGAGCGTCTGTAATTCATCCTAAAACATTACAACCTCTACAAAGAAAAGAGATACCTTTATTTGTAAAATCATTTCTTAATCCGGAAAATGAAGGAACATCCGTAAGAAAAGGACAGAGTTTAGTCCCATATATGCCTTGTTTTATTGTTAAAAAAGATCAGATATTGTTATCACTTTCGTCTTTGGATTTTTCTTTCATTGTAGAAGAAAATATCAGCGAAATATTCAGTCTCTTCCATCAATACCATCTAAAAGTAGATCTTATTCAAAACTCTGCTATAAGTTTTTCTGTTTGTTTAGATGATAAATTTCATAATTTTGACGAGCTGTTAATTCACTTAAAAGCAAAATTTCGCGTAATCTATGAAAAGCATGTTTCGTTATTCACGATTAGACATTTTACAAGCAATGCAATTGAGTTTTTAGAAGAAAACAAGGATATTTTACTAAAACAGAGTACAAAAGAAACCTATCAAATGGTTGCAAAACAATAAGATACTCTATTCAATGATTTTGTTATATTTGTAGTTAGCACAAAACTTATTTAATGGCGGTAGTCACCTCAAAAGAAGTAGCCAAAGGGCTCAAATTAGATAAACTTGGTTTTATTGGCACTTTTGTTGGCTGGATGATTTTAAAAATCACAAGGTTATCAAAAATTAATCGTCAATATGACCGAATAAGTCATTTGGGGGGCGAGGATTTTGTAAACACGGTATTGGAGATGTACGGTGTTACTTTTGAAATTCCTCCAGAAGATTTAAAAAGGTTACCCAAAAGCGGTGCATTTATTACCCTTTCTAATCATCCGCTTGGTGGGTTGGACGGAGTTTTATTGCTAAAATTAATGTTAGAACACCGTTCGGATTATAAAATTATAGCGAATTTTTTACTTCATAATTTTGTTCCTTTAAAGCAGTATATCATGCCTGTAAATCCTTTTGAAGGAAGGAAAGAAGCAAAATCAAGCCTTAAAGGAATTAAAGATGCTATTAGGCATCTTAAAGAAGGAAAACCTTTGGGGATTTTTCCTGCTGGAGAAGTTTCTACTATTAAAGAAGGTAAGCAGTATGTAGATAGACCTTGGGAGCCAGGAGCTATGCGATTGGTGAAAAAGGCAAAAGTACCTGTAATTCCGATTTATTTTCATGCCAGAAATAGCCGATTGTTTTATCAATTAGCGTCAATGAACGATACCCTTAGAACTGCTAAATTACCTAGTGAACTATTCTCACAAGAGAATAAGGTAATTAAGGTTAGAATTGGGAATCCTGTTTCTGTAAAAGATCAGGAGGAGTATGCTAATATTGAAGATTTTACCACATTTTTACGTAAAAAGACGTACATGTTGGCAAATCCTTATGAGAAGAAAACATTAAGGGAATCTATTCCACAAAATCTTAAACTTCCTAAATCTCCTAAGCAAATCGCTTTAGAAGGTAGTATCAGTGCCATAGAATTGGAATTGGAGTATTGTAGAGAAAATGATAAGCGTTTACTTGCGAGCAAAAATTATGAGGTTTTCCTGGCAAAAACGGAATGTATTCCAAACGTAGTGCATGAAATAGGAAGATTACGGGAAATTACTTTTAGAGAAATAGGTGAAGGAACAAATCAGTCTATAGATTTAGATCCATTTGATGATTACTATCACCACATGTTTTTATGGGATAAAAGTGCCAAAAAATTAGCTGGTGCCTATAGAATGGGAATGGGTACAGAGATTTATTCTAAATATGGGATAGATGGATTTTACCTGCAAGATCTTTTTAGATTTGAGCCAGAACTGCATAAAATGATGAGCCAATCTATAGAAATGGGAAGGGCTTTTATTATCAAAGAATATCAGCAAAGACCAATGCCATTGTTTTTACTTTGGAAAGGAATTGTTCATTGTACCCTTAGATTTCCTGAGCACAAATATCTAATAGGCGGCGTAAGTATCAGTAATAAGTTTAGTAGCTTCTCTAAATCGTTGATGATAGAATTTATGAAATCTCATTATTATGATCCGTATGTTGCTCAGTATGTACGACCGAAGAAAGAGTTTAAGGTAAAACTAAAAGACGCTGATAAAGATTTTGTTTTTGATGAAAGTAGGAGTGATCTGAATAAGTTTGATAAAATTATTGATGAAATAGAACCTGGAAGCCTTCGTATACCAGTTCTAATAAAGAAATATATCAAGCAGAATGCTAAAGTAGTAGCATTTAATGTGGATCCTCTTTTTAATAATGCTGTAGATGGTTTAATGTATATCAGAATTGCAGATCTTCCTGATAGTACGGTTAAACCAGTGATGGAAGAATTTCAAGCGGAACTGGAGCAGAAGTACTTTAAGAATGCCGACAAATAATGTTATTGTCGGTGGTTTTGTGTATTTGATCGTAATATTCCCTTTTTTTAATAACCTATTTCTTTCAGTTCCTGAGATATTTTCCTAATTTAAAGGTTAAAATATCTAACTGTGGTAGTACAATACATTTATTTTGCAATTGCGCTGTTGGGCGTTATACTTTTTCTATTTCTGAATAAAAAGTTTTTCAAATGGTTACAGAGCAAAATAAGTAAATTAGAAAACAATATTTTCTTCGGAAGAACAAAATTCTCTCAGTTTTTTAGATTCATTACACCTAGGAGAGAAAGGCATATATTAACTTTTATTCTTAGACTACTTAAGATTACTGTTGTTTTAATCTTTTTCGTTTTCTATCTCCCTTTCTTATTTAGTTTGGTGCCGCAAACTAAAGAATATGCAGATGTAGTACTTGGATATATAAAGAAACCATTGATATTTTTATATGAAGGTTTAATTGGATTTATACCCAATCTCTTTTTTATAATTGTAATTTTTTTAGTTACTAAATATCTAATAAGATTCTTAAAATATGTTACTACAGAATTAGAGAAGGAAGCAGTTAGATTAGATGGTTTTCATGCGGATTGGGCGAGACCTACATTTAATCTATTACGTGTTTTTATTATAGCTTTTGCATTGATTATTGTTTTTCCTTATATCCCTGGTTCGGATTCTCCAGCTTTTAAGGGGTTATCTATTTTCTTTGGAATATTATTTTCTTTAGGATCTACATCAGCTATCTCTAATATTGTTGCCGGTGTTGTCATTACCTATATGAGGCCTTTCAAAGTAGGAGATAGGGTGGAGATTGGTAATACTATCGGCGATGTCACGGAAAGAAGTTTATTGGTAACCAGAATTAGAACAATTAAGAATTTAGATGTTACCATTCCTAATTCTTCCATTCTAGGAAATCATATTATCAATTTCACAAAAAATGCATCAGAAGATGTGGGTGTTATTTTACATACTTCGGTAACCATAGGATATGATGTACCAAGTGATGATGTAATTGAAGCTCTTAAAAAAGGAGCAAAGAGTACAGATAGCATATTATCGGAACCTGTACCCTTTGTGTTGATTAAAAGTTTGGATGACTTTTATGTGCATTATGAATTAAATGTTTACACAAAAAATCCAGAAAAGTCATCTAAGATTTATTCTGTATTACACGAAAATATTAAAAATGAACTGCATCAGGCAGGAATTGAGATTTTATCTCCTCACTATCACGCTGTAAGAGATGGAAATTCTCTGACGGTACCTCCTTCTAATATTCCTGAGAATTATGCCAAACCAGGTTTCAAAATTGATCGATAGGGTATTGTTGCATATTTAGGAAGTCTGTAGCACATTTTTAGCTACAAAATCTTTACAATACTCCTTAATCTGATTTCTGGTTTTTGTAAAAGCAGTATGAATTTCTTCTTCTGTCCCTTCTACTTTTGATGGATCAAAGAAGTTATAATGCAAACGTTCAGCTTTTCCAGGAAAGAATGGACATCTTTCCTTAGCGTTGTCACAAACTGTAAGTATATAATCAAATTTAATATCTAAATATTCATCTAGGTTGTTTGATGTATGATTTGATATATCGATATTATCTTCTTTCATAATAGCAATAGCTCTTGGATTAACTCCATGAGTTTCTACTCCTGCACTATACACTGTTGCGTTATCTGTTACAAAGTGTTTTAGATACCCTTCTGCCATTTGACTTCTACAAGAGTTTCCTGTACATAAAACTAAAATATTCATTTTGTGGTGTTTTGCGGTTATATAATTTTTTTACTTCTTCTTTCTAAAATGGTATTGTCATACCAAATGTGATTTAACTTAGCTACTTTTTCTCTATACCCAATGATTCTAAAACCTGCATTGGTGTGTAGTTTGATGCTAGCATAATTTTTACTAAAGATACCAGCTTGTAATGTCCAAAACCCTTCTTTTTCACTTTCGATAATCAAATTGGTCAAAAGTAACTTTCCGATACCTAAATTTCGATGTTTTGATGTTATATAAATGCTAACTTCTGCAACACCTTTATAAACTTCTCTTTTTGATGTAGGTGCTAGTGCTGCCCAACCTACCGTTTCGGTATCTAGAACAGCTTTTAGCCTACAAGAATTAATATGTGATGTATCCCATTGTTCCCATGTTGGAACAGTAGTCTCGAAAGTTGCAATTCCAGTTTCAATACCTTCTTTATAGATTGTAGCGATAGTAGGCCAATCTTGTTTGGTAAAATAAGTTATTTCGACTTCGGTACTCATTATTTCTAGCAACACCCACTTCCAGGTGCACAAGCATTTGCGGTAGCGTTTGTTTCGGGAACGCCACAAGTTTCTTTTGCTTTGCAATCTGTTGGTTGTACTGATAATCGGATGATTAATTTTCCTTCTTGAGCACTAAAACCAGTAATGTGTAAATGAGCGGTATGAAACATAGTATTACCGTATTCAATTTTTACTACCGCATCCATATCATAAGTTGATATTTTTCCCACTTTTTGGAGAATGCCCAACGCTTTATAGGTGGTTAGATAATCTGTTTTTCCTAGTTCTAATGGACTTTCCCATAACTGTATGATAGTTTCTTTCCAAGAATCCTTTCCGGCACCACAGTCTACAGAATCAATAGTAACATGCTTAACTTCGGTAACGTGATAGTTTGCACCTACTAACATTCCTGGTGCATATTCGAAAAGTAACGACTTCTCCTGATGTTCTCCCAATAGAGAGATAAATTCTGATGTATTCATAATGTATTTTTTAGTTTAACAACAATTCTGTTTGGTGGTGTTAAAAAATGAGTTCAAATTTTGTTGTAATGCATTCCAACTGTCAATATCAATACAATAACACATGCTTTTTCCTTCGATCTCTCCTTTTAATAATCCAATACTCTTTAATTCCTTCAAATGTTGGGATATGGTAGCTTGCGCTAAACCTATTTCTTCTACCAGATCATTACATATACAAGCATTTTGTTTACTGATGTATTGTAGTATGGCAATTCTTGCTGGATGTCCAAGTATTTTAAAAAGTTGGGCCAATTCATTTTGCCTTTGATCAAATATTTGCGTTTTAGTAATACCCATATTTAAATTATAATATCGCAATATTACGATAATAAAATAAAACTAAAAAGCCAAAATTGTTTTTTTTGGCTTTTTATCCTATTTCTAGAACCAAGGTTTTCTGCCTACTTGATATGTTTGATAAAATTCGTCATCTGATTTTGTAAGATAAATGATACCTTCTATAATTCCTATAAGACCTCCAGCTCCACAAGTTACTACTGATATTACTAGTTGGATTAAGCCTTCTTTTGTATATCCTAATACGAATTTGTGAATGCCTAAAGAACCAAATAAAATCCCTAAAATACCTGCTAGAACCTTTTTATTGTCTCCAGTTACTTCATTAAAAGTTTCTTTGGCTTCTTTTGCAAACTCATTTGCCGTTTCTTTGGCATCTTCTGCAAAATCACTAATAGCATCTTTGGCATCATCTGCAAATTCACCTGCTTTTTCGGATGCCTTTTTAGCAGCATCTTTTGCACTATCAAAAGCTTCTTCAGCCCCTTTTTTTAGATCGTCACCAAGGTTTTTGTTTTCTTCGCTCATAAATAACAGTTATATAATTGATTAGTGAGTAGAAAGTTACAAAAAATATTTATCTCTTTTTGGCTTATAGAAATGCCTTGTCCACGGGTTCCCAGAGTTCAATTTTATTTCCTTCAGGATCTAGAATCCAACCAAATTTTCCATAGTCATACTCCTCAATTTCTCCTACTATTTGGACTCCTTCTTCCTTTAAGACCTTAAGAAGTTCTTCTAGGTTTTCTACCCTAAAATTCATCATAAACTGTTTTTTACTTGGTGTAAAATAGCTCGTATCTTCTTTAAAAGGACTCCATTGTGTAGAACAATCATTTCCTTCTTTATCTTTCCACCAAAAAGTACAGCCGTAGTCATCAACTGGTAATCCCAGATGTTTTCCATACCATTCTTTAGTAGCTTTTGGATCCTTTGTTTTAAAGAAAAATCCTCCTAATCCAGTTACTCTTTTCATATTTATATGTTTTTAGTAATTCCCTTGAAGAAGGGAATCTTATAAAATCGTTATTACTTACTTCTTTTTTACATTAGCTTCATATAATTCTATCCATTGTTTTGGAGTCATTTTAGAAGCAAGTTCTCCAATTAGTTGCATGGGAATTGTTTCAATTTTTTTAAATCGGACGCAACTTTTGCCCATATCTAGTTTTGTTTTTACATATTTAGGGTATTCTCCAACAAACCAATCCATTAAATTTTTATCCGCATAGATACCAGAATGATATACCGCAATAAAGTTCTTTTGAGATGCAATATTCATAAATGGTAAGGGTAATTTAGGATCACAATGATATCCGTTAGGGTATAGCTCATGAGGAACTACGTACCCTATCATTCCATAACTCATTACTTCTGAGAATCCATCTGGAAGATTCTCCAAAATCACTTTTCTAAGGGTTTGCATGACTTCTTTACGTTCTTCTGGGATGGCATTGATATACTCTTCTGGTGAGTTTGCTTTATACTGCATGATCTGGTTTTGTTTTAGTTATTGGCGGTTGATTTTCTTTGCAAAATGAGACCTGAAATTAACGAAATTATAAATCCTATGATAAGAACAGTAAATGACATTAATAAAAAATTCATGACCGGACTTGAGAACAACTCCTTTTCGGCTTCAAGTTCTGCAAGCTTTATTTTAAATTCTTCTTCAGGAAGCGTTGTTTTCATTTGCTCTACCATATGCCCATAATATTCTGCAGCAAAATCTGGATTTATATATAAAATATAGATGACATCGATAATCCCAAATGCCAATGCGGCAAATAAAGATATTAGCATTCCTATTAGGAGGGCTTTTCCAAAAGAAACAATGCCATTATTCTCATGATCTCTATAATGTTTGATCCCAAAAAAAACGAAAAGTAAAGAAACGACCATGCTTGTGTAGCCAATAACTTCTTGTGCGAAATAGGAAAGATTTCTACCTAAAGTAAGTGCTAATAGAAACAATATAGATATGGTGATAGCACCATAAATTCCATAACGAATAACTGTGTTTTTCATTTGTATATGTATTTATAAGGTTGAGTTCAAAAGTAAATTAGGTGCCCAAAAAACTACTCATACTAAAGTATGAAATCTTATTTTTAGCTAAAAGTGGTGATATTGTTTGTAGTGTACTTAGTAGTACTTTAGTGCTAAGTATTATTAAAAAGAAATGATTTTTAACTCTTTAGCAATTTGTATGGCTTGGGTTCTTCGTTTGGCGCCTAATTTAACTAGAATGTTTGATACGTGTGTTTTTATCGTACTTTCTGAAACAAAAAGTTTGTTGGCAATTTCTTTATTCGATAAACCTAAAGCTATTTCGCATAAAACTTCATACTCTCGTTTACTCAGTCCAAGCTGTGTGATTTTTTTATGATCAATTTCTTTACCAGAAGTTTTGTTTTTATGAAGTACCTTTCTGTTGATCATTACTCCAATAACAAAAAAGATAATTGCTATAGCAGCTAGAATAAATTCAATAGAGGTATTGCCTGAAACAAAACTGTATTTACTTAACTTAAATAGGGTAAGCAATGCCAGTACTAAAGCTCCAAAAATAAAAACGGTTTTCTTCACAATATAAATGTAACAAAACTAAAGTTTAATTGCCTCCAGAAATTACCTTGCTAATTTTATTTTGAAAGTATGACAATTTCCTTTTGAAGATTTTCTTTTGCTTGCCTTTCAAAATTATCAAAGAAATAATCGGTCTTAAAAATACGAGGCATTTTTAGGAAATGTTTTAGCACTTCAATTCTTCCTTTGTTGTAAATAAAATCTGGATAGTATTTGTACTCTTTTCTTACCTGTTTATAATAGGTTTCATAATTATGCCAACTACTTCCTAAAATTGAAAGATCAGCATCGGTAAAGTAATTAATATCATTGATTTCAGATATTTGATGTCCCTTTGTAGCGATGATAATTTCTTTACAGAGTTCAATTCTTTGTGGATCTATTCCTAATGATTCTAGAACTTCTTTTACCTTTAAAGCACTTTGTTCTTCATTATCTTTTTTGAGAACATTATAAATATAATCATGATAGAAAATGGAAAACAAAATCATATCCCAATCAGCTATTTTGTCTTGTACAACTAGTAATTTCTGATATACATTTTCTAGGTGTGATAAGTTATGATAATAGCGATTTTTCTTATTGTGTTTTTTCAATATTTGACTCCAAAGAGTCGTCTATGACTTGAGAGTCATCAGAATAAGTAGAAACAAGTGTTGTGAAAATTTCCTTTAGCAAAATTGGGCTTTGATTTTATCTACAATTGTTTGTGCTAATTTTTCTTTAGATTCAATAGTCCACCCTGCAATATGCGGACTTAAGATAACATTATCGAATTGCAATAATTTTTTTAGAGGCTCTGGCATTTCGTTTTCTGAGGTAAATAGGTTTTCGAATGAAGATTTTTCATATTCTAACACATCCAATCCTGCACCTAAAATTTTACCGGACTCCAAAGCATTCACTAAATCTTTAGTCACTACACTTTTTCCTCTTGCTGTATTAATGAGCCAAAATGGTTTTTTAAAGTTATCGATAAACGAAGCATTGACCATTTTATCGGTTAATGGAGTCCAAGGAGTGTGTAGACTTAATACATCCGTTTTCTCAAAGAGTTCTTCTAAGTCTACTTGTGTAGCATCACTATTTTCCACATCTTCTTTAATATCATAACAAATTACTTCTACATCAAATCCTCTTAGTTTGCGAGCAAATGCTCTTCCCATATTTCCATATCCTATGATACCAACTGTTTTTAGATCCAATTCAATTCCACGATTCTCTTCTCGATTCCAAGCTCCTTTTCTTACCTGTTGGTCTGCGGTGTTTAATTTATTAAAAAGAGACAATAACATTCCTAACGCATGTTCTCCAACAGCATTTCGATTTCCTTCAGGTGCTGAAAAAAGTTGAATCCCTTTTTTCTGAGCATACTCTATATCAATACTTTCTAAACCGGCTCCGACACGTCCTATGAATTTTAGATTTGTTGCCTTATCTATGAATGTTTTGTCAATTTTAAATCTACTTCGTATAATTACGCCATCATATCGATCTATTTTTTCTTCTATTTCAGATTTTATAGCTTGATAATCTTCATCATTTTGAAATCCTAACGCTTCTAATTGTTTAATAAGTAAGGGATGATTTTCATCTATATGTAATATTTTCATGAATAACTATTGGTTGACTTTTGATTTTGTAAAAAGACACTTCGATGCTCAAAAATACTTTTAGTCATACTCCAGCATCCACTTGGTCTACAAGATAAATTAATTCGTAAGGTATTCTTAAAAGGTCAAAAAATAGTTAATAAAAGATTAAAAGTATAACGAGTATTAATTTTGTTGTATTACTATGTAGCTGAGGGAATAAAAATCGTTTTTACCCTATCTATGATTCCTTGGAGAATACTAAAAATTGCATCCGAAGAAAATCCACCTATTAATGCTAATAAACTTTTATTAAATAGATTGATATTCTTACCATCTTCTTGGTAAAAGGAAATGATTTCTGACGAAATAATTCCAGCGATTATACCTAATATAATAAGGGCTGCATAATATATGGTGTCTTCAGGAACTAGAGTTCCGTTTTTAACTGCTGTACTTGCATTTTTTAGCAGATAAAAAAGTACTCCTAATCCTGATATGGATGTTAAAAAACCGAGGTTGAGCAATAAAGAAATACCTTGATTCTCCATGATGCCTTTGTCTAGCGAATCATTATTTACTTCAGGAGAAATTCCTGTAACAATAAATGCGACTAGAAAGATTAAAGATAACAGTACTAGGTTTCTTAGAATCGGTAATTTACTAAGGAAATTTTTCCCTTTACCTTGCTCTCTAATTTTTCTTATAAATTCAATAGATTTTGGAGTAGCAGGAGCAACGTTTTTGCATAATAAATTATGAGCATTAATAAGATCATCTACAGAGCTATTTTGGATTAGTGTGTTTACTTCCGTATTAATTGTAATACCATTAAAAATGGCGTAGGATAACATATTATTTATTTCATCGCTAAGAGTTTGAATGATGTTTTCCGATATTCCAGGAATTATTTTTGTTGTATTTGTCTTATTTGGTGTATTCGAAGTAGGATTTTTTTCAACTGTAGTGGTCATATTGTTTTGAATTTTGAGCGTAGGTTTTAATAAGGTTAAAACTATAAAATAAGAATGAGGGAAAATATCGTATTTATACGTGTTTTTAGCGTTATGAAGATTATGCTTTTGAATAATAAGTGGTTTATGAAAACAATAATAATAGAGAGTTTATTCAATAAGTAAAGGGTACATCAGAGATCTGAGTTCTGGAGCTTATTTTGTTAAATTAGGCATACCAAATAGTAAAAGATATATGTTGATTAAAAACTAAAGAAAACCACATTTTTGGTAAGTATAATTTTATCGATAGCACTATTAATGAACTAATAATTCCTAGCAAACCACTTAAATTTTTAGGTGGTTTACAGGTTTTTAAGATGAATTGATGAAGAAATTACTCTATTTTAACATATTATAAAAAAACACTACCTAAGTTATGTGAAACAAGTAATTTTATTTTGTAACTTGACCAAGATTTATAAAAAATAGCGGAAATTTTAGTTTTTTTTACTATACTTATAATGTACAAACCCAAAATTACTATACTATGAGAGTACTACTACTATTATCATTTGTTTTATCCCTACTTGTTTCTTGCAAGTCGCAACAGAAAAGCGAAGGCCTTACTGAAAATGAAGGCATCGAGTCGATAACTGAGGATGAACTACTTACTGGAAAAGTTCTAGGTAAGCGCAAGAAGAAAATGCAGTATGTTGCTGTAAAACTGGTCGTCGACGAGAATACTTGTATGAAAGCCTACACTGACGAAGATGGACTGTATGATTTTTTGGTAAATCCTAGTAAGTTAAATGAGAATAGTTATTTCGAATTTGTATACAAGGGATATGTAAAAAAGCAAGTTCCTTATAGCGAAATAGCAAAAAATGGAACGGTTACATTAAGTACAAAGGGAGAGGTCGTAACCACTACAGATTATAGACTTTTTTATGAAGCCGTAAGGTCTTGTAAAGAAGAGCTATAAATTCTATATCAATACTATCTTATTGATTTTAGGATCAGCATAATATGTGTGTTTACTTATTATGTTAAGGATATTTTATGCTTAGTTTTGGCGGATTTATAAATAGCTTCCACAATTCTAATATCTTTTATTCCTTCTTCTCCAGGAACAATCATATCAGTATTGTTTATGATAGAAAGTGCGTCATCATCCATCTGTTTGGCCTGCTGGTTAGCAATATAAGTATTCAGTTGTTTTCCATCACTTGTCGTTCCCTTTACGCCAGAATACATAGAAAATGGTTGCAATTGATACCAACCGTTGGCTGCATCAACATGAAGTCTATGCATATCATGACCTAAACTTGTTTTTCCGTATGCAATTGCGCCTGATGGAAATTCTAATGTAAAATGAGTAGTTTCATCAGTTTCTGTAAATATGTTTGGTCTAGTAGTCATTTGTTCAGCTACTACAGAAATAGGTTCTTCACCAGTGGCATATCGCGCAGCGTTTAAAGAATAAACTCCCAAGTCATACATTGTTCCACCACCTAATTTTGCGTCTAATCGCCAGCTTTTTTTGGGATTTCCTACGTAATAACCTATTTCGGCATGAACGGTTTTTATTTTACCGTAAGGTTTAGTCGATGCCCATTGTATAACTTTTTGAGTATTAGGTTCATGCTGCATACGATATCCAATAGCTAGTTTCACTTTATTCTTTTGACATGCATTTATAATGGATTGGCATTCTTCTTCGGTTTTCGCCATTGGTTTTTCACACCAAACGTGTTTTCCAGTATTAGCAGCTTTAATCGCATATTTAGCATGTAAACCTGTGGGTAAAACGATGTAAATAACATCTATATCTGGATTGTTCGCTATGCGATCCATCGTTTCGTAGTTGTAAACATTTTTGTCGGGTATGCCATATTTTTGTTGCCAAATAGGAATTTTAGAAGGCGTTCCAGTAACGATTCCAGTAAGTTTGCAATGCTTGGTTAATTGTAAAGCAGGTGCTAACACAGTAGTACTATAGTTTCCAAGCGCGACAAGACATACGCCTAACTTTTTTTCAGATGAATTAGCAAGTAAATATTGAGAAGGAATAAGACTATATCCAGCAGCTAAACCAATATTACGTATAAAAGTTCTTCTATTTAAACTCATAACTCCAATAATTTAAGATTCAAGATAGATGCTTTTTATAAATCAAAAGCGTTTTCTAAATGTCAATATATTCAGATACAGTTCGTTCGGAAATGGTTTCTCCAGTATGTTTAGTGCTTGCCTTTTCGAATAGCAATAGGTGTACTTCTTCATTATCTTTTGTCGTAGGACAATGTTCAACACCTTTTGGGACCACAATAATTTCACCAGCTTCAACCTTTACAGTTTTATCTCTAAATTTCATATAAAGAGTTCCTTTTACTACCTGAAAAAGTTCATCTTCATCATCGTGTTTATGCCATACGAAATCACCACATACTTTTGCTAGGTAAATTTGATTATCATCTACGGTAGCAATACGATGTGGATGCCATTGTTTATTAAATTGCGAAAGTTTGTCTTTTATGTTTATCGCTTCCATGTTTTCGATTGATAAATTATTGATACGAAAACAAGGTACTTATTTCTTCGGTGATTCTGGTGGGTCTTAACGTTTCTTTATGTAGCAAACACCAAGAGGTTTTGGCTGTTATAATTACCTTTTTGGTTACTTTATTTACGATTTTGGTATGTCGTTCGCTTTTTGCACCACGATGATGATCAATCCAGGTGGTTATGATCAATTTTTCATTTTCAAAAGATGGATGGTGATATTCTATGTAATGATTAAGAACAACCCAAACATAGGTGTTTCTTAATTCGTTACTCGTTTTGGCTTCCCAATGTTTTTTGGCAATATCTTGTACCCATTGAAGATAGGTTACGTTATTTACGTGATTCATATCATCAATTGCCGATGCAGGAACAGTAATATTATATTCAAATATTTCAGTATTCATATAAGAAGTAATGCATTGTTCTTCTGGAATAAGATACAATACTTAGTCGAATGTTATGGCTAAAATTCGAGGATTAATTTGGCAATATAAAAGAATAAGAAAATTCCAAAAATATCATTACTAGTGGTGATAAAAGGTCCGGTAGCAATGGCGGGATCTATTCCTCTTTTGTCTAAAATAATTGGTACGAAAGTGCCTATTAGAGCAGCTACAATAATTACGCTCATTAGCGAGATAGCAATGGTAAGACTAAAGGATATTTCGTATCCCATGATCATACCAAAAAGAATAATCAATAAAGCAAGAGCAGCACCGTTGATTAAGCTTAATCCAATTTCTTTTAATAAACGGTTCCAAAGACTTCCTTTTACGTTATCGTTGGCTAAACCTTGAACGATAATAGCAGAAGACTGAACGCCTACATTACCTGCCATAGCGGCAATAAGAGGTGTGTAAAAGAATAGGTCTCGTATTTGAGGGTTGTTCATGACATCTTCAAAATCTTGCATGATAAACACACTACCTAAACCACCAAAAAGTCCTAAAACTAACCATGGTAATCTTGCTCTTGTAAGCTCCCATACATTATCATCGGCTTCCACATCCTGAGAAATACCAGCTGCCATTTGATAATCTTTTTCAGCTTCATCTTTGATAAAATCAACCATATCATCAATGGTAATTCTACCTAATAAAACGGTCTCATTATCAACAACCGGAATTGCTTCCAAATCATATTTTTGCATAATCCTAGCAACTTCTTCTCCTTCAGTTGCTACATTTACATAATCTACTTTTGGAATATATACATCTTTAATATATGCCTTGGCAGAAGCAGTAAGTAAATCCTTTAGAGATAATCGTCCTTTAAGTCTACCTTCTTTATCAACTACATAAATAGAATGTACTCGGGTAACTTTTTCTGCTTGCCTACGCATTTCACGCACGCAACCCGCTACTGTCCAAGTTTCTTTTACCTTCACTAATTCTTTAGCCATTAATCCACCAGCAGTATCTTCTTCATATAACAGCAGTTCTTTAATATCTTCTGCATGTTTTTCATCTTCTATTTCGGCAATTACTTCTTCTGCACGATGATCAGGCAATTCGGCAATAATATCAGCGGCATCATCCGTATCCATTTCTTCTAACTCTTCCGCAATTTCTTTTACAGATAAGTTTTCTAAAATACGTTCACGAAAATCTTCTTCTAACTCCATAAGAGCCTCAGAAGTTTTTTCACTATCTAGTAGTTTTATAATGTAGGTTGCCTGATAAAGGTTGAGTTCGCCTATTATTTCTGCGATATCCGCAAAATGAATTTCTTCAAGCATTTCTTGCAAATGAACATTCCCTTCTGTTTCCACAAGGTGCTTCACTTGGTCAATAAATTTATCGGAAATCTCAAATGCCATAGGATATTCGTTTATAGGAATTCTTTACAAACGCTCACAAAGATAACCAAAGAAATGAATTGCACTTTACAATGATGTTAAATGAATTAATTCACCGTTTTTTCTATGAGTAAGGTAAGCTCTATAAATTGAGTGACATCTAATTGTTCAGGTCTTTTGGTGAACAAGTCCATTTCTTTAATATTATCGGGTAGTTGAAATGTTTTTAAACTATTTCTTAAGGTTTTTCTACGTTGACCAAAAGCCGTCTTTACCACACTAAAAAATAGTTTTTCGTTACATGGAAGTGTATAGTTTTCCTTTCTGATCAAACGCAAGACTCCACTATCCACCTTTGGTGGAGGATTAAAAACAGATGGAGGCACGGTAAATAGGTACTCAGCATCATAAAATGCTTGAGTTAATACAGATAAAATACCATATGTTTTACTTCCTGGTTTTTCACAAATACGTTGGGCAACTTCTTTTTGAAACATGCCTGTAAATTCTGGAATTATTTCTCTCCTTTCTAAGGTCTTAAAGACTATTTGTGAGGATATATTATACGGAAAATTACCAGTTATCGCAAAAGGTTCGTTATCAAATAAAGTATCGAGATCAAATCGTAAAAAATCTGCTTCAATCACTGTAAAGCTACCTTTTCCAGTCCTTATTTCTGGATGTTCCAAAGGGAAATTTGTATTGAGATAAGCAATAGATTCTGTGTCCAAATCCATAGCAACCAGATTGAGATCTTTTTGAAGAATGTATTTCGTAAGTACTCCCATTCCAGGGCCAATCTCAATAACATTAGTATAGTTATTTAGCGTTAGGGTGTCACCTATTTTTCTCGCTATATTTTCATCTTTTAAAAAATGCTGGCCCAAATGTTTTTTAGCACGTACAGCAGTTTTCTCATAATTGATTTTATCATGAGAACTATGCTTTTTATTTTTTTTAAATTTTGATGACATGCTATGATGGATTGATTTTCTCTACAAGAGTCTTTTCGATTTCTAATCGATCTTTTTTTCTAAACCAGGAAATTTCAAGATCAATCTTATTACCCTGTTTGGTTAGTAAATACGGTTCTGAACCTCCTTTTGCGCTATGAAAACTAGCTATAATTTCATAAGGAATTTCCTGACGTCCAATACGTATATACTTCTCATGAAAGCTTATTGATGGATTATTAGATCTAATAATTAAAAATGCTGCTATTAAAAATGAAGTACCAAGAATACCAACAACAATTTTTTCGAATAGTGAACTTTCTATAAAAAATGAGACGATATTAATGAATAGGCTTATAATAAATACCGCAAAGCCAGCACAAACAATGAGACCGAAAATTTTGATAGCATATAGTATGGACGCATGATATGTCTTCACAAATCTATTTTTAATTGTTTTTTAGGTATGAATTAGTGTTCACTAATAATTTCTAGTTCCGTTCTGAAAGCAACAAAGTGACCAGCAAACCTATTGGATTTGGCACGCAATTGCTCGGCATTTTCTTGATAGTATTTCTCTAAAGTTTGCTTACTATCGGTAGTATACTGCACCGAATAAGTAATACCACCCATTTCTTCATCTACCAAAACTTTAGTCATTAGTGCTTTACTAAATTTTCCTGTTGCCAACATATCTGGAATATGCTCGCTTTTCATCCATTGTAACCATTCTTCGTTTTTGGATTCTTCAATATTGATAGTTACGTTATATATGTACATGCGAATATTCTTCTTTATTATTGCTACACCAAAAATTATTGGTAGCAGGCAAAGGTACGAAGAAGCTAAGACCTACTATTACTTCTTAGTTAATATTTAAAAGTGACAAGGGATTAAAAGCGAATCTAATTTATAGCATCACCACGTAGTGCACGATATTTTTTTCTCGCATCTACAAAATAGATACTATCTGCATGATTAAAGATGAGCTTTTCATACAATTCTTTTGCTTTCTCTGGTTGGTTTAGTTGGTTTACGTAGAGCTCAGCCAACCAATAATAAGCATCATCTACTAAAATGTCATCAGGATAGAATTCTATAATTTTTAGATAATTCACCTTCGCTTTTTCAAATTCCTGTTCTTTTTCGAATAATTTAGCCTGTCTCAGAAAGGCTTCATCTTCTATCTTTTCTCCTTTATGATTGACCAAAATTTCTTCATATTTGGCAATAGCTTCTAGGTTTTTATTCTGAAAAGATAATAAGTCTCCCTTTGCAAAAATTTTAAGAGCTGTTTGTGTAGAATCTTCTAATGAATTGTCACTAATAATGAGACTCAATTCCATTGCATCATTTGCGATCAACTGAGAAGTTGATGATTTTAAAACATCCAGTTGAGTTTGCGCCCATGCAAAATCCCCTTTATAATAGCTGGTTTTTGCGACTTTAAAACGTGCATCTTGAGCAAGAAAATTATTTTTTAGGGCATTTTGTACCTGAGAATAATAAATCAATGCTTGATTAAACTTTTGGTCCAATACCAAGATATCCGCAATTTTCATTTTTGCTCTAGATGACTGAAATCTGGATAGTTTTTCTTCCTTTAGTAGGCGTTTTAAAAAATCAATTGCTTGTTGCTTTTCATCCTGATTAAAAGCTAAGAAATGAGCATAGTCTATTTGTAATCCGATAGTCTCTCGAGATTTTCCATAGGTGTTAAATACTTCGGTATACTGTTTATTAATTTCTTTATAGTCTTTTTTCTCTGCCAGATCTGTTTTTGCTTTTAGAATAATCTTATGAGCAGTAAGTTTCATGTCGTTTCCAGCTGGAGCTTTAAGGATATAATCCAAAATTTGCGTTGCTGATTTAATGTCTTTATCGCCAATGGCAATTCTAGCAAGACCGATAATACCTTGCAGGCCTTCATCTTTACGTTTGTAAATTGCTTTTTCTTGCACGAAAGCTTTTTTAAAATCCTTTTGCTGCACAAAAAGCCAACTGAGCATTTCGTTATAGATAATATCTGGATTTTGTTGTAGTTTTTTAATCAATAATTTTCTGAATATAACATTAGCTTCGTTAAAAGGATCTTCAGTTATATATTGACTAAAATTTCGCTGAACAATATTTTTGTAATTAGGTTGTAAAATGAGTAACGAAAGGTAACTACTAAACATCTTCTCTAGTTTTCCTTGTTCTCCATAGATTTTAGCAAGTTGTACGTTGAAATTAGAACCTGGATTAGAGGCCATACCTCTCTCATATATCAAAGCAGCTTGATCCAAAAGGTTATATTTTTCAAAAGTCTGTGCTAGAGAATAAGCAGCATTTACATTATTACTATTAAATATTTTAATAGCCTTATCATAATACATTTTTGCCTTTTCTGGGTTTCCCTGAACTTCATAATGATGCCCAAGTTCTACTAACAATTGTGCATTACTGGGTTTTCGCTCAATCTGCTTTTTCAGAATTTCTTCTGCTTTATCAAATTGTTCTAACTGCTGGTGAGCTTCTACAAGACCTAATAAATAAGTAGTTCTATTTGGGTTTCTAGAATGAAGCTTTTGATAAATAGAAAGTGCTTTTTCATATTGGCCTTGCTGCACATAGTTCTTTGCCAATTGTTCGGATTGACCGAAAACAGGTGTTAAGAAAGCAAAAAATATAATGATAGCAATAAAGCGCATTCTGCAAGTTTTTTTGTAAATATAGCAAAATGCGCTTTGATATAATGTTATAGATACTGTTAAACTAGTATGCTAGCAATCCAATATAGTATGTGTTAATCAATGTATTCGAATCCACAATAAGGAACCAACACATCCGGAATTTTGATTCCATTAGGTGTTTGATAGTTTTCTAGAATTCCAGCAAGTACTCTCGGTAAAGCTAAAGAACTACCATTTAGGGTATGCGCTAATTGGTTTTTACCATTACTATCTTTGTATCTAAGTTTTAAACGATTTGCCTGATAAGATTCAAAATTTGATACAGAACTAATTTCTAACCAACGATCCTGAGCGGTAGAAAAAACTTCAAAATCGTAAGTTAGTGCAGAAGTAAAACCAATATCACCACCGCATAATCTCAAAATTCTGTAAGGTAATTTAAGTTCGTTCAAAATTTCTTTTACATGAGCGACCATTCCATCTAATGCTTCATAAGAGTTTTCTGGTTTTTCAATACGAACAATCTCTACTTTGTCAAATTGATGTAAACGGTTTAATCCTCTTACATGAGCTCCATAAGACCCTGCTTCTCTTCTAAAACAAGGTGTGTATCCAGTACAAGTAATCGGAAGATCATTTTCATTTACCAAATTATCTCTAAATAAATTTGTTACAGGCACTTCTGCCGTAGGTATCAGGTATAGATCATCTGCAGTTACATGATACATCTGACCTTCCTTATCTGGTAATTGACCGGTTCCATATCCAGAAGCTTCATTTACCAAGTGAGGTACTTGGTACTCTTTATAACCAGCCGCAGTGTTTTTATCTAAAAAGTAACTAATTAGTGCACGTTGTAGTCGCGCTCCTTTTCCTTTATATACTGGGAACCCAGCTCCTGTAATTTTTACTCCAAGCTCGAAATCGATAATATCATATTTCTTCGCCAATTCCCAATGTGGTAATGCGCCTTCTTCTAGCACAGGAATTTCTCCTTCTCTAAACACTTCTTCATTATCTTCATCACTTTGTCCATTAGGTACAGAATCATGAGGGATATTTGGAATCGTATACAAAAGTTCTGTAAGTTCTGTTTTTACCTCTGGAAGTCGCTGTTCCAGAGAATTCATACTTTCCTTTATTTGAGAAGCTTTTTCTTTTAAAATATTAGCCTTTTGTTGTTCTCCATTTTTAAATAAAAAACCAATTTCTTTATTTAATTTATTAGAATCAGCTTTTATGGTATCTAATTTAGATTGCGTAGCACGACGCTCTTCATCTAGACTGATGACTTTTTCTAATATCTCAGCAGCATCAAAATTTCTTTTGGCTAGAGCTTTAACATACTCTTCTTTATTGGCTATGATTTGTTGTGCAAGTAACATGTGTTTTGTTTTGGGCGATTCCACTCGCTTTCCTCGTGGTCGGGCTATTCGCTATATCTTTTGTTTTTTCCTTCGACAAGCTCAGAATTATAAAACAAAAGGATGTCGCTACTATCCCTTTCGCATTAAAGAAGCAAATTTAAATAAAGATAGAAAACGAGCATAGTATTATGTGGGTAAAAATTAGTATGGATCGTTGAAAAATGTAATCAAGTAAACCAGACTTTATCTTTTTATAATTTTTGATGATATTCAAGGGGTAATACTTTGATTTACGTATTCTTTTAATCGATAAAAAATGTTTTTTATCGATTAAATAATCTTTTATTTCGAAGTTTTTTCTTACATTTATACAAAGAATAATCAATACACACCCCCAACATGAAACCATTATATTTTTTATTTACCGTATTTTTTATTCACACAATCTCTGCTCAGAATCTGGATGATAAGGACGTAATTATTGCAGATTTCACCAAAGGATATAATTATCTTTCTCCATCGATGATTTTTGATCTATTAGACGAAAAGTATCAAGAGAAAATGACTATGGAAGAAATTGATCGTTTTCTAGACAGTACGAATCAGACTTTAGGAATGATAGAAGACTGTCGAATGATTTCTGAAAAAGATGGAGAAAAATCATACATTATGCAAGCAGAAAAATCCTCAATGATCATGAAGTTTGAGTTTTCTGAAGACAATAAAATCACGCATTACGAAAAAGAAGTTTTAGCAGCTTCTATTCCGACTTTCTAATATTCTTTGTCTTATAAATATTTTAATAAAGAAAAAGAGATCGTAAGTAAAAGATTATGTTCTCTTTTGTAATGCTTTTACAAGTATAAATATTTAGATTTTACTTCTTTCTTTGTCTGTGTAATACTACTTTTGAAAGGAAATTAAATTATCTAATGGTAAGTTTTTAAAAACTCACTATTAGATAACTCGTTTCATCAAATCATTTATATCAGGCTTATGAAATTCAGGAATTCTTTATTAAATATTACATGTATATTGTTGTTATTTAGTTTAGTAGTGAATTCTCAAGCAGTAGAAAAAACAACTGCGGAGGAGTATTTCAAATTAGGAGACGTGTTATTGTTGCAGAATAAGTTCAAAGAGTCTATACTTAATTTTGAACAAGCATTAGTAATACATCAGAAAAATAATCAGTGGGAAAAAGTTGTAGCATGCTATAATAAAATTTCGGAAAGTCAATGGAAGAATGTTCAGCTTAATAAGGCTTTGCAAACGGCAAATAAAGCGCTTGATATTAGTTCTAAAAAGTTAGGATCGGATCATCTTCAATATGCCATTGCATTAGAGAATAAAGGTACTTGCTATCGATTGAAAGGGTCTGATTTAAAAATATCATTATCATATTATGAAAAAGCGTTAAAGCTTAAATCTAAAGTTCTACCTAATGATGATTTGGAATTTTCAAATTCCTATTTTAACCTAGGAAATATCTATGGAACTAAGGGAGATTATGAGCTAGCACTTGAATATTATGATAAAACATTGGGAATAAGGGAAAATAAACTCGGTAAGAATCATATTCAAATTGCTGATGTTTATGAAGCAATAGGTCGAATATTATATGCCGTAGGTAACTATGATAAAGCTCTTGGGTATTTTGAAAACGCTTATAAAATTGCAAGCCAAACATTTGATAAAAACAACCTCTATTTTGTAAAAATATATAACAAAATAGGGATTATTCATTACTATAAAAAAGCCTACAACAAAAGTTTAAAATATTATCAAAGAGCTTTTCAAATTAGTATTCATAATTTAGGTGATAATCATCCAGATCAGGCTAGACTACATCATAATCTCGGGACGGTCTATATAGAATTAGGACAAAGAGAAAAGGCTTTGTACCATGTAGAGAAAACAATTGAAATTGGTGTAAATACTTATGGAGAAGGTTATAAGGATTTGTTTTATCCATATTCATTTGTTGCACAAATTTATGGTGGACAAAAAGGGATTTATTATGCTAAGAAAGCTTTAGATATTTGTCTTAATAATTTTGGAGAAAACCATATAAGAACTTCCGAGGTCTATAGTACAATAGGTTTATTGTATCAGGAAGCTAATGCTTTTGATATGGCTCAAAAGTATTTGGAAAAATCATTAAAAATTCACCAGAATATTTTTGAAAGTGGAAATTCAAATATTGTTTATTCTTATAATTTACTAGTCGATTTATTTCTGTCACAAAAAAAGTATGAGGAATCACTTGTTTATTCAGAAAAAGCTATAGAAGCCAATAAAAAAGCATATAGGAATAATGATAATTCACAACTAATATTTGAAGATTTTATTTCGCCAGTCAGATTATTAAATTCATTAGAAAAAAAAGCATATTCATTACAGAAAATTTATCTACAAAAAAAGGAGGATACTATTCTGAATGAAAGTATAAAAACCTATAATACGGCAAAGAAACTTATAGAAGTTTTAAGAAGAGAATATGATCCTAAAGATGTAGAGGTCTTGGCAAAAAATACTAAAAGAGTATATAGTGGAGCCATTGCTGCATATTTATTAAAATATGAAAAAAGTAATGATGAAAAATGGATTCGAAAGGCTTTTTATTTTTCAGAAAGTAGTAAATATAATATCCTTAAAGGGCTTTTAAATGATGAAAAGGCTAAAACTTATGCTGGATTACCTAACAAACTTTTAGAAATTGAACATAAGATTAAAGCAGAATTATCAGCACTCAAATCTAGTTTGATAAATACGAAGGATAAGGATACGATTAACTTTTTGGAATCAAAATTCTTAACTATTTCAAGAAGGCAGGACTCTTTGATTAAGGTGCTTGAAGCAAAATATCCTAAGTATTATAACCTAAAATTCAATTATACTCCTTTGGTTGTTAATGATATTCAGAATTACCTTCCTACAAAAACCACGTTGATAGAGTACTTTATAGAAGATGATATTTTGTATGCTTTTGTCATCACTAAAAATGGGATTACAATAAATCAAGAATCAATTTCTGATCTGAATAAAAAAATAAACCAATTTAGAGAGCATATTTTGTCTAAAGATATAGAAGCTTTTAAAAAAATAAGTTTTGAATTATACCAAAAATTAATAGCTCCAATAAAAGATAATATCGAAGGCAATCAGTTAATTATTATCCCTGATGAATCTTTATGGCATCTTAATTTCGATCTTTTGCTAACTAAAAATTTAGAAACAAAAGACCCGAAAAAACAACCCTATTTGATAAAAGAATTTGCGATCAGTTATGCGAATTCTGCCAGTTTGTTATTGGATCAATCAAATCAAAAGGTGATAAATACTGATGTTCGAAAAGAATGCTTGGCATTTTCATTTTCTAATCAAGATTCCTTATTGGCTGGAGATCAAATGGAGTTGAAAGTATTAAGAAATATAGATGACGATTTGCCCGGGACAAGAAATGAGATTAAAAAAATAGCAGAACTTGTTAAAGGAAGATATTTCTTTGGTTCCAAGGCAATTGAACGTAATTTTAAAAATAACCTTTCCAATTATAATGTACTACATCTTGCGTTGCATGGAGAAGTGGATCATCAAAACCCAGATAATTCCAGAATTTATTTTACCAAAACCAAAGATTCATTAGAAGATAATGTTCTTTATAGTCATGAATTGTACTCACTCGAGATTCCTGCGGAGTTAACCGTGTTAAGTGCTTGTAATACTGGAATGGGGAAGGTCGCTAAAGGAGAAGGGATTTTAAGCTTAGGGACCGCTTTTCAATATGCAGGAACAAAAAGTTTATTGCTTACTAGTTGGGAAGTATCAGATAAAACTACGCCCATAATAATACAAAGCTTTTACAGTAACCTTACTAAAGGAATGAATAAAGCTATAGCCTTGCAACAAGCAAAATTAGAATATCTGGAAACTACAGATGTTTTTACAAAAGACCCTTTTTATTGGGGAGGCTTTTTTTTATTAGGGGATTATAGTACTATTACATTTGAAACACCCAGTACAAATAACTGGAAGTGGTTCTTTTTGTTAGGATTTTTAGTTATAGGCATATTTTTCTTCCTGAAAAGAAAATTAATAAGATGATTCGCTTAATTGTATCTCATGATCTTTGTGATTAGGAATTACGAGATATCTTTTAGCGGCTATAAGATCATCTTGATCTAAATAAATTAATCCCATATACCACTGCGCTTCTTTGGATAGCTTTTCTGAGGGATAATTTTTCAAAGAATCTAATATCTGCAATGCTTTTTTGGAATGTCCTGTTTTATACGTAGCAAGAGCTTTTATTAAAAGAACATCTTCATAATATCTATACGAATTATCTAAATCTTTTAATTGCTCAAGCACTGACTGATAATTTTTCTTTTTATAAGATTTAAAGGCATTAATTACTAGTTTTTTTGGATTGTCTTCAACATTGTTTCTTACTAGATAATCACTAAAACCGACATTCTTATCCCAAGCATTTTTTGCTAAAACTTTGAGATTAATTTCGGATGATGAAACCGAGAAATACCAAGATGTTACTAATATTACAATTGTAGCAGCAATAGCCGCAATTAATTTCCAGGATTGTTTTTGGTTCACTGACGGATTCTCAGAAATTAATTGTTTCCATTTTTCAGAGCGTTCTTCTTGCTCTTGGTTAGGATAATGTTCTTTAATAAGACCTATACTAAGACGATATTTCGTTACCTTAATCGCAAAGTCAGGATCATTTTGAAATCTTTGATCAAACGCCTCCATTTCTTTTTCAGAAAGGTCAAGGTCAAAATACCGAGTAATTAATGCAATATCGTTATCCTCTATCTTCTTCATCTTAACGTTGTTTATGAGCTATTAGTTGATCAAATATTTCATATACCTTTTTAATAAGTCTTTTTTTGCAATTATATTTTGCTTGCACAAGAGCTTGATAATTTCCAAATCCTAATTCTTGTTGTAAATCTTTTAATTTAATTTCAGGATTTATTTCTGACTGCATTAGCATTTTACATTTGTCGGATAAGGCATCTAATGCTTGTGATAATGCTTTGTTTTGTAGCCATTCCTGTTCGAGATCTTCTATAGAGTCATTGCTATATGTATTATTAGATTGTTCTCGGTTACTCAACAAATGTAAATCGTCTTTTAATGCAAAGGAATTCCATGGATTCCTCTTATTCATTAGCCAGTTGTTTTTACACATTTGATAAATGTATCCCAAACTATTTATTGGTAAGTTTTCTTCTTGAATAACGAAACGTTCCCAAAACTTTTGCATAGCCGAAATAAAGATCTCTTCAGTTTCTTGTGGAGATTTAGTTAGTGATAAAAGTCTTGGTTGTAATCGCTTAAAAAGATCCTTGAAAAAGTAGTCAAATGGCAGTTCATTTCCTTGCCTCGCTTGTTCAACAATCTTTTCAAGTTTATTTCTATTCATATAAGGGTAAATTTCTTTAAAACAATTAAACGGTGATCAAATCTATTGATTAAAGACAACCTTTATGGATCATTGTTTCAAAAGGATACAAAGCTAATCAAAAAATAAAAATCAAAAAATATTGATAAAAGCTGTTATGTTTTTTAGTTCCTGCATTACTACCATAGAACCCTATCTGAAAATTCATTTTGTAGGGGATTGATAAATGAATTGACATATACCTTGAGTGTCATAAAATGTTCAAGGATTTAATCATTTTAAAATAATTACTAATGAAGAAATCATTGTTAAACTTAGGAAGAGCTTTAAACAGAAACGAACAAAAACAAATCAAAGGAGGTATTTCGTTTACCGATTCTGAAGATATCTGTGCAGGTGGAGGAGATGTATATAATGGAACAGGGCTTCCTAGAGGATGTGCTTGTACAAGTTCTTCTCAATGTGGTACTGGAAGGTGCGATATGTCTGGTTTTTACGGAGGAGTTTGCGCTTAATTTTTAAATCAAAACTTTTAGAATCATGAAAAAAACATTGTTAGAGTTTGGTAAAACAATCAGTAAATCAGAACAAAAAGAGATCCATGGAGGAAGACTTGCTTTCGTTGCTTGTGGATGTTCTTCAGATTACATTTTAGAAGGTGGAGAGTTTGTTAATGGAAGAGAATGTTCTTTCGTTGCAAATGGAACTGCTTGGGGAGATCCTTTTCCAGGAGGACGTTGTTTTGGTAGTGTTGTTAATGGACAATGCTGCGTTTAAAACCATATAATTCTTAAATAAACAAATAAACTATTAAAACCATGAAAAAGTCATTATTAGAATTTGGCAAGAAATTGAGTAAATCAGAGCAATTACAAATTAATGGAAAAGGAAACATTTACTGGTGTGCTGGCGGGAACGCACATACTACAAATCAGTGGTGTCCTGTTCGATGCTTTATGGGTAATTGTCTATTATAATTAATGTAGTAAATAAGAGCTTCGATTTATGAAGCTCTTATCTTAAAAAATTATTATAAACATCACAACAAGTTAGGTCTATGGCGACCTAAAAGATGGTTTTAGATTTGAAACCACACTTTAAATGCAGTAGAATAGTAAAATTTTAAAATAGAAAATAAAAGTTATTGAGTTCTCACTTCTTTATTTTTTAAATTATTATTTCTAAGCATTCTTAAAATTACTTCAAATACATATTCGAAACTATAATCGAATAAAAAAGGTGCCACATCTTCTTTTGGTACGATTTTCAAGGAATTTACACTTTACTTCGGGGAGTTTTACGTTTATATCATAATAATTTATCTCATTGGTTTTGTAGGATATAGCCATTTTTGAGAGTGTATTGTGAAAAAAAAGACACAGCCCTGAGTGTCGAAAAAGGGTCAGGGATTAATTAACTCACTAAATTGTTTAGGAATGAAAAAATCATTGTCCACTTTAGGTAAAGTATTGACTAGAAAAGAACAACAACAAATCGCAGGAAGTCGTCTAATCGCTATAGTTACAACTTGTATCGGAACAGGTACTGGTGGAGTGGGTTCTGTTGGGCACTCAAGTGCTTGCGTAGGTCGTGAACAGGATGAGAGTTGTACCATCAACGGACATGCCGCAGCTTGCACAGGTATCGGTGGAGGTTTTTGGTTCTATTAATAAAAAGACTAAGCATCTTTAATAAAATACCGTTTTGAAAGATGGTAATTAACAGGGATTATTATGCGAAATGTTTTAATAACAAATAAACTAGTACATTATGAAAAAATCATTATTAAGCTTCGGAATGGTGCTTACTAAAAATGCTCAAAAACAAATCAATGGAGGTTTTTCGCAAGATTGTCCAACCGTAGATTTTATTTGTGACAATGTAAGTTGTTGTTACCTTTTTAGTGATACTACACCTATTCAGTGTATTCCAGAATTTTGTTTGTATTCTTAATAAGATTCATAGTCAAATCATCAAACAACAGTAATTATATACAAATCATTAATTCATCATTTTATGAAAAAATCAATTCAAGCTTTAGGTAAAATTTTAGAGAAATCAGAACAAAAAAATATTAATGGAGGGTTACTTCCTATAGCAGTGGACAGATGCAGAGCTCCATATTTTTCTTCGGATGGAACTTGCGAGCCTGGCTATTATATCACAGGGCATTGTATATGTTGTAAATTATAGTAGGAGAATACTTTAATTTATTATTGCCGCCTGCTATATGAAGGCGGCTTTTTTATGTGAAATAGATTTGGTATTTAAGTTTATCACAAGTTGTAAATATTACAATTCGGTTAAGTCATAATTACTTTTTGATTTCAAAACTTGGGTTCTAAATTTTGAAGGTGTGATTTTTTCAAAGCGTTGAAAAGTTCTGTTAAAACTGGTCTTAGAGTTAAAACCGCATTCCAGAGCAATAGCCAATAGTGTGTATTTAGAAAATGAAGGATTCATAATTTTTTTCTTTACTTCTTCTACTCTAAATTGATTTACATAATCATAAAAACTAACATTCATATGTTGGTTCAATAAGTAGGATAGCTTTTTGTCAGAGATGTTGAGTTTTTCAGATACTGATTTTAAGGATAATTCGGGTGTTAGATAACATTTTTGTTCGCGAATAATGATTTCTAGTCGTTTGAATAAAATATCCAATTCTTCTGGATCATGTGTGATTTTGGTTTGATGAGAAATAAGTCTAGATTCTTCTGTACTCTGTTCGTGTATGACATCTTCTTTTTTTAATAAGAATTCTGGTAATAATACCTTTGTTTGTGAAATACCTTTGTATGCTAAATACACAATTAAAAAGACCACGAAAACGGCAATAATTCCGATTGCAGAAGTGATATCACCGAATAGTACTTCGTAAATAGTTATAGAAATATCAATACCTATAATAACAATTGTACCATATAAAAAAATCTGTAACCAGTCTAAATCGTTGGAGTTGATATTTGAATAATAGAACTTCACAAGTTTTTTTGTTTTTGACAAAATGATAAGTGCTAGTATACAATAAATTAGTGAGTAGATATTGCTAAGTGCCCAAAGGTTTTCGAGACCAATTCTAAGATGGGTAAAGGGTTCAGAGCTATTTATGAGACTAATTAGCTTAGGAATACTAGCAAAAAGAAGATAGAGGAAAGGAATAATGAAGTGTTTGTAATTGTTTTTAAAAACATGCTTACTAGGAAAAAAGATTGTTTTTACATATAGATATAAACAGGGGCCTACGCTTGTTGGAAGAGTATCTTGAAACAAGAACATAGCATAAAAAATAATTTTACTTTCGTTAATAAAGCCTAAAAAACTTATTTGCGTAAAAAGTATCCATAAAAAGATCATAAAAAGTACTTTGAAATGAAGTTCTTTTCTACCATTTTTCCATAAAATATAAAGAAGTAAAGAGTTCGAAAGAATTCCTAAGTGTAGTGTGAAAATCATTTAAAATTTGTTCAAAATATGAATGCGATAGGTTCGTTAATAATAACATACTTAGTTAACAAGCTATGCACTATAGACAAACTGTTTTAATCTATCGGACCATCCTTATTAACTAGACCTCTTAACCAAGGCCTACTTTTAGTTTATGCAAAAACCTAATAATATGTTACCGTAAATTTCCCCTTTTGTATTTTGGGATTTTTCTAGAAGAACAATATTGAAAGTTTACCTTTATTAAAGAGGATTAAAAACCGCTATAAAGTCATTTGTAATATAGCTCATTAAAATAGCTGTGTTTTAATATTGTATATTTATCTATAATATGATCACATCCACAACAAAAAACTTTCTGGTGTCATTATTTTCTTGGATGGGTTTTCTATATAGAAATCGTAAAACCAGAAAATATACTTTGTTGCCTCTTATAGTAATAGCTATTGGCTTTTTGATCCCTCAAAAAATGGTAATTCCTGTTCATGGTGCAACCATAAAAGATTGGGATGATAATTCTTTTTGGGCGTATCCTTGGGGAAGTTCTGTAACACACAAGGGAATCGATATATTTAAAGAGAAGGGAACCGATGTAATATCTGCTACTTACGGTTTAGTGATTTACACTTATGAAGGTGGGAAAGGAGGGAAAACGGTTATGGTGTTAGGACCTAAGTGGCGTTTTCATTATTATGCGCATTTAGATCAAGTGGAGGCTTTTCCTTTTCAGCCGTTAAAATTAGGAACCAAATTAGGAACTGTTGGTAATACTGGGAATGCTATCGGGAAACCACCACATTTACATTATTCAATTACAACACCTTTTCCTTATTGGTGGTTAAGAGATCCAAACGTTATTCAAGGAAATCGTAAGATGTTTTATCTAGATCCTGATACTTGGTTGAGACCCTAAACTATATAAAAAAAGCTATGCGAGATGCATAGCTTTGACATAATATGACGATGCGAAATTTTGGGGATCAATATGTTTAAGTATTACTGTATGTTTCTTTCTAGTGGCAACTCTTGGTTACTTATTTTATGTTTCATACAAACTGTACTATTTTTTATAACTCTGGTATAAAAGTAAGAAGCATTTATATGATTTATGTGTCCAAAAAGATGAGTGTATGATTATTATAGATCAGTCTGTGTTTTCTGTCGATCAATGGATATTTACTACTATTAACTTGAAAATGATATCTAAAGAAATCGAATTAAAGCAAAGAAGAATCCATAGTGAGATTAAGAAACGGGAATTTCGATATTGATCACTGTACCTCTATCAATAGTGGAGTCTATCATTAAACTGCCTGAAAGAAGTTTTAGTCTGTTTCTAATATTTTCAAAACCAATTCCTTCTCTGGTTTTTGAAGTGTCAAACCCAACACCATTATCTTCAAAAAGGAGTTGTAGAATCGTTTGATATCTATTCAAATATATATCTACTTGATCTGCTTGGGCGTGTTTTAATGTATTGGTGAGTAATTCCTGTATGATTTTGAATAGTTCTTCTTTTAATGGACTTTCAATTTCATTAATCTTCTCTTCGGGATAAGGATTGAATGAAATTTTTTGATTACTACCGTTTTCTATGTTGTTCACATATTCTTTAATAAGGGAAGACACACCATTATCCTGAAACTTCTTGGAAGCCAAATTATGAGAAATATCGCGCACCTGATGGTAGGTTTCATCAATTTGTTTGATGATCTTAGATTGAAAACTTTCTTGATCATCTACGCCAGAAAGTTGCAGTTTTATACTGGCTAGATTTCCTCCTATACTATCATGTAATTCTCGTGCTAATCGTTTTCGTTCATTATTCTGACCTTCCATGGTAGCATTGATAAGATTTAATTCTTGGTCAATCATTAATGCGTGAACTCTTTGAGAGTTTACTTCTTCTTGTGATTTGTTCAGCGCAATTTGTGTTTTTAGTTTTTGAAAATAAACAAATAATAGAGCAATGACTGGGAGTAAAACAATTAGAAAACCTATCAAAAAGGCTTTTTTGATAGTACGTTGTCTTTCAATTTCACTTTCTTTTAATAGTTGTTCTTCCTTAAGAGCAAGTATTTCCTTTTCTTTTTCTAGAGTCTGATACTTTACCTCCATTTCTTTTACAATAGCTTTGTTCTGATCTTTAAGAATCTGGTTGGAAACAGAAAGATATTGCGTCATCAGATTGTAAGCGTTTTCATAATCGTTGTCTGCAACTTTTAAGTTTCTAAGTACATTGATTACGTCGCGTTGTAGTTCTAGTTTATTCCATTGTACCGTATTTACATAAGCAGAGGATAGTATTATTTCTGCATCTTGTGTATAACCTTGATTATAATAAACGATACCCATTTGGATAACCGCATCGATATATAAGTCATAGAATTTGCTTTCTAAGGCGATATCTTTTACTGAAGAAAAATAGGTTAGCGCATGAGAAAGATTTTTTTCGAAAAGATCTATTCGCCCTAATTTTAATTGGGTCTGTAGTCTTATTTTATTATTCTCATAAAGTTTCAGCCCTTCTAATACTTCAAGATATATCGACTTAGCTTCAGAAAACTCATTTTTAAAAAAGAATGTATCTGCTAGTAACTTGTTGGCTAAAAGCAATAGGCTCGTATCTTTTGTGTTATTGATACAATTTTCAAAAATAGGTTGTGCTTTGTCATATTCCTTTTGATATAAATACACTGTTCCTAGACCTAGTTGATGAGAATAGTGCATTCTCTCCATATTTGAAATGGGTGAGATCTCAATACCATCGAGATGGTGTTTCATAGCATCATCAAAAAGACCTTTCTGTAGCTTTCCTTTTCCGAGGATATGATAGGATTTAGAAAGATAAATATTGAATTCTTCGAATGCGCTTTTTTCTGATAAAATATGCTCTTGCAATAAGTTACCGTAATAAATAATCGAATCCGTATTTCCGGATTGGATGTGTATCGTAGCAATCGTATCCATTATTCTAGCCTTGTCTAATGGATTTTCTGAGTTTTTTAATTTCTGATAATAATGCTTTGAAACTGTATTGGGTATTTTTCCAAAAAAAGAGTACCAATCTTTCTTCTCTTGGCTATTCGCCAGAAAAGAAAGTAGTATACATACAAGTAATATTCTTTTAGTAGAAACCCCCATTACACACTAAAATATTGCTATACAATAATAAAGAATTATTCTTTATCATATTTAATTACCCAAGGATTGGTTGTAAAGTAGTTCCAATCAACACTGGTAAGGTCCACATCTGGGTCTATGAGGACTCTAGATTTTTTGCCATTTACAGATACACGACTTTTTACATATACCGCAATATCTTTCCCCTGTTTTTTGTGTTCTTTTTTAAGGAATTGAGCAAACTGCCATATGGCATCAGGTTTTGTATTTACGATTCGACGTTGTTTTTTAGACAAATATTGATTTTTGTCTACTCGTATTCTCTTAGAATTTTCATCTTTAAATTCTATGTAGAAGTTAGTATGTCCTGATCTTCCTCTCAACATCATTCTCCAACTTAATTTATGACCTTCTTCGGTCCATAAAACATCACCAGGAATAAACCAATGCCGAACAGGTAAGGCAAGTTGAATAAGAAACCATATCGATAGTGCGGGTATCAAAAGATTTTTATAAGAAGGTACAATAATTTCGTTATCGATATAGAATTCTTTTTTGGGCATGAAAATTTTATGTATTCTTTCTTTGGAAAAGAAGAATACACTGAATGCTAGCGATAAATACGGAAATATGCCTATTTGAAATACGAATGAATTAAAAAGGTGAAAAAATATGCTTATACAAAAAGCAGCTAATCGTGTCCTTTTCCATAATAATAATGGTATAATTAGAAGGTCGAATAGAATGCCAAAATATGTAATGCTAACGTGCGTCCAGTGTTTTTGTAAGATACTTCCAACAATTGGATAGTCTGCTCTAGAGAGCATCAAATTTCTTGCAACGGTATAATCCAGCCAATCCGGATATAATTTTGCTACAGAAGCATAGGTATAAACGATCCATAATTGAATGATAATAAATAAAACACACCATCTAGGCATTGATATTTTTTTGAGCAAGGGATTTCGTTTTACATCTATGGAAAAGTAATTACCAGCAGGTAATGTACTCATGAGAATGCAAAGTAATAACAAGAGGTAATAATGGTTATTGTATGATGATTTCTGCATGTAGTATACACCAGCCCAAAGTACGGTGTATGCAATCATGCTCCATCGATATTTGAAACCTATCATTACAAAGATTCCAAAGATTCCCATGAGCGCAAAATAGAAATACATCCCATTACCAGGTAATGGCTGTAAAAACTCAAAACCAATGAAATTAAATGTAAATTGGGGTTCTACTAATGTACGTCGTACCCATCCAGTTAAGATCGCTCCAAACGACTCTGCAGCAATTAAAAATCCAAAAAAGACTCTAAAAATTATTAATGCACTATTGTCGATTTGTGTAAATAACCAACGATTGATCATACCATAGAATTTATATATTCTCTAGAAAAATCCTCATCTTCTTGCATTGCAATTTTTAAATCTTCCAAAGAATTAAATTTCTTTTCGTCTCTTATGCGTTTTAAAAGTTCTATCTGAATTTTCTTTTCATATAAATTAAAAGAAGCATCAAAAAAGTGAGTTTCGATGGTCTGATGTTGTCCGTTAACCGTTGGGTTATTACCGATATTCATCATCCCAAAGTATATTTTATTATTAATTTGAGATTTTACTACGTATACTCCTCGTTTAGGGATTAGTTTATATTCTTCTTTTATATAAAGATTGGCTGTTGGATATTCTAGTTTTCTACCAAGCTCTTTTCCTTTTACAATTTTACCTGTAAGCATAAAATTATACCCTAAGTACTTATTCGCTTTGGTAATATCTCCTTCTAGCAAAGCTTCTCTAATTTTGGTAGAGCTAACAGCGACATCGTCAATATCTTGTTTTGAAATTTCTTCGACAGTAAAATTATTTTGAATTCCGAAGGATGCCAAATCAGTTATATTAGAATTCCGATTCCGGCCAAAACGGTGGTCATATCCTATAATTACATGGCGAATATTCAACGTATCAACAAGCATTTGTTCTACATATTCTTTGGCAGTAAGTCTAGAAAATTCTGTTGTGAATGGGTGGATTACCAAGTTGTCCAACCCTGTTTTTTCTAAAATTTGAATACGTTCGTCAATTGTATTGATCAATTTTATATTAGTATCCTTTTGTAATACCATTCTAGGATGGGGAAAAAATGTAAGAATAACTGATTCTAGATTATCTCGATTTGCGGCTTCAATTAACCGATCAATTATTTTTTTATGTCCAATATGAACTCCATCAAAAGTTCCGATAGTAACAACTGAAGGAGAATGATTATCATATGTTTTTGCGTCATTATAAAGTTTCATCCGCTTTTCTTATTGATTTTTAGGGGTAAGATGGAATTTATATAGATGAGCAACAACTGTGGTATGTGTTATGTGTTTGTCTGATTTCAAGAAGATTAATTTTGATACAACCATGTGGCTATTCTAGTTTTATAACTCATAATTAGATACATAATGCTAGATAGCTATAAAATTAAGCAAATGTTGCGAGATCTACTATTTATTTTCCGTTAAAGGTGTTCATTGTATTGGCTAATCCTGCACCTGCAAAAGATTTAATAAGTGCTATGGATTTATCCAATCTTTCTGGCATGGCAGCTTCTTCTTCAGAATTCCATTCTCCTAACACATAATCTACTTGTCTGCCTTTGCTAAACTCTGCTCCAACACCAAATCTATACCTACTATATTTGGAAGTATTTAGTTGTGCTTCTATATCTTTTAAACCATTATGGCCACCAGCACTTCCTTTAGCTTTTAATCGAATTGTACCAAATGATAGATTGATATCATCTGTTATGACTAAAAGATTTTCGATAGCTATTTTTTCTTTGGTAAGCCAATAGCGAACTGCTTTTCCGCTGAGGTTCATATATGTATTAGGCTTTAGTAATAATAAAGTACGCCCCTTATATTTATAGGTGGTTAGATCTCCTAATTTTTCAGTTTCGAAAGTAAGATTTTCCTCTTTTGCGAGAGCGTCTAAAATTTTAAAACCAATATTATGGCGCGTATTGTGATATTTAGGTCCAATATTACCAAGACCTACAACAAGAAATTTTTTCATAAGATCTTCTTGAGTTTCTTCTTCTTTTTTTGAAAAAAGGTTTCTAAAAATAGCAAACATAGCTCTTCTTTTGCGTGAGGGATAGTAGTGAGCACCCCGCAGATTATAGATTTTGCGGTACTGCAGTGAGCTTGTCGAAGTGCTCTCGATAGATAAATAATCGAGGAGTAAAACGAATAGCCCGACCGAAGTATAGCGGAGGACACGCCCTCATAAAATCATTGCAAAAATAAAAAAAGCACTCTGAAAAAATAATCAGAGCGCTTTTGATTGTTTTCTATGAAGAAAAGATTAAGCTTCAGCTGCTGCCGCTTCTTCTTCTTCCTCATCATCAGTATCTGCAACTGCGTTACGCGAAGTTTTCACTTGACAGATTACTGTGTTATCAGGATGAAGAATTGTATAATCTTCACTAGCTACATCAGTAACATATAATTTATTACCGATTTTTAATTCTGTAATATCTCCTTCGATTACATCTGGTAATTTTGATGCTAAACCTTTTACTTTGATACGTCTTAAGTTAAAACGTAACACACCACCAGATCGTACACCACGAGAATTTCCAGTAGTTTTAAATGGAATTTCCATCGTAATTGGTTTGTCATCGAAAATCTCAACAAAGTCGATGTGTAAAATTTTATCCGTTACAGGATGAAATTGAATATCCTGTAGGATTGCATTTATTTTTTGACCATTATCCAACGCTATTACCACGGTATGAACGTCTGGAGTGTACACTAAATTTTTGAAAGCAATTTCTGGCGCTGCAAAGTGTACAATAGTGTCTCCACCATAAATAACACAAGGTACCTGTCCAGCATTACGTAAGGCTTTTGTTGCTTTCTTGCCTACGCTTTCTCTTTGAGATGCATTGATTGTTAATGACTTCATTTTAAATATATTAATAGTTATTAATTTACATTATAAATTTAGAGCTGATAGACTCATTATTATGAACTCTATTCATTACATCTGCAAATAAATTTGCACAAGTAATCACTCTAATTTTGTTACTTTCTTGTTTTAAAGGAATAGAATCTGTAACGATTAATTCCTCTAGTTTAGAATTTTGTAATCTTTCATAAGCAGTACCAGATAAAATAGGGTGAGTACAAATAGCTCTTACGCTTTTTGCTCCTCGTTCCATCATTAAATCGGCAGCTTTGGTAAGTGTTCCGGCAGTATCTACCATATCATCTACCAACACAACATTTTTTCCGGTTACATCACCAATTAATTCCATGTGAGAAATCACATTGGCTTTGGCACGCTGCTTATAACAGATTACCACATCGCTTTGCAGTGCTTTCGAATATGCATATGCTCTTTTAGAACCACCCATATCTGGAGAAGCTATGGTAAGATTGTCCAGGTTTAAGGATTGTAAGTACGGTAAAAATATAGTAGAAGCGAACAAATGATCTACGGGCTTTTCGAAGAATCCTTGGATCTGATCTGCATGTAAATCCATAGTGATAATTCTTGTGGCACCAGCAGTTTCTAGCATTTTTGCAATTAACTTTGCTGCAATCGGAACTCTCGGTTTGTCCTTTCTGTCCTGACGTGCCCAACCATAATATGGCATTACTGCTGTAATATGTCTGGCAGAAGCCCTTTTTGCAGCATCTAACATTAACAGCATCTCCATTAGATGATCAGAGCTAGGATGAGTAGATCCAATAATAAAAACTCTAGATCCTCTTACCGATTCTTCAAAAGACGGTTGAAACTCACCATCACTATACGTTGATGTAATAACATTACCTAATTTCGCCCCATACGCATGTACGATCTTCTCAGCTAATTCTGTACTTTGGGTACACGCAAAAAATTGCGCTTCTGTAATTGATTTAGGCATAGGGTAAATAGTTGTTTTGTAATGAGTTAAAACTTATTTTTTTAAAACAAGGTGCAAATTTAAAAATTTATTTCTACTCTGGTGAGTATTTTATTACTTATTTAATGGATCTGATGAATTATTTTTTTAATTTTGCCGTCCAATTCGATTAAAAATGCTCAAGTGGCGGAATTGGTAGACGCGCTGGATTCAAAATCCAGTTCTTTCGGGAGTGTGGGTTCGATTCCCACCTTGAGTACAAAGGCCTTTAGGATTTAATTCTGAAGGCTTTTTTTATTATTAATCTTTTTGGTTTGGCTTTTAGATTAAAAATAGTTATTCCATTTTATGAATTACCATCCTTCGGTTCCAGGTTCGCCTTTAAAAGGTCCAACCACATCTGGTGTGATCCATCCTGCATAAAATTTACTGTTTTGAGCTTTTACTAAATTCCCATCGACAAAGCATTGTAGATCTTGTGGATAGAACGCGATAAGGTCTTTTAATAAGGTAAATTCAGGAAATGGTTTAGGATATGACCAGGCTATTGATTGATGAGGATTGGTGCGTAAAGCATAGTATATTGCCTTTCCTTTCCACTCACAAAAAGAAGTTTTTCTTGGTATTAGTAGTAACCTTGACATATTTACATCAGATTTTGGAATATAATATGTAGGAGGACTGGCTGTTTCTAATACTGCTAATGCGTTTTTTGAATCCGCAATTATGTGATCATGATCTTTGACTAGTATTGGTTTATTGACTTTTTCAATAATGGGTGGTCTAGGAAAATCCCAAACAGATCTTTGTCCTTTTTTAGGTTCTATTGCGAAAGGAGGCCTTTTGTCACCTCTATTTTTCCAATGATTACGCGCATTATCTAACCAATTCATAGTTGTCTTATAAAGGTTTTAGTTCTACATTAAATTCTTGAAACTTCATTGTGTTTAACTTGGTTATTCATACATAGAGGCTCCCTTAAGTAAGTCGGCAAATACTTTCCAGCTTGATATAGCCACATCTATTTTTTGATTTGTATTATCATAAAAACCTTGGATGTCTTCTGAATATTTACTTAGAGCTTCCAAAAATGATTCGAGCGTATTGTTTTCCCAATGTATGTGTTCGGTTTTGAAGTCTTCCAAAAAAAATCTAAAATCTTCTATTGTTTTAATTTTCATAACGCATAAGGGTTTTTAAAAAGATGGGTGTTTTTATTTAAACATTTGCAATAATTAATCTGCTTCACTATTTTCATCATATTTAGATCTTACACTCCATTTATGATTACATATACGACATTTATAAGTTTCACGATCTGTTCTTAAATCTGGGTTTTCTAAATCATATCCAACAACCTCTTTGTCTATTTTAACAATGTCTAATGGGCTCGCATCGCATGAAGGACATTTCTTTAGATTCCAATAGTTTATTAAGAAATCTATTATTGCTATTGAAAATAATATTATAATAGCTATTATTATCATCTAGTTTGTTTTGACTTTTATGTAAAGGGTTGAGTATATTGATACATACCAATTATTCATATAATTTTTAAGGATAGAGTTATATGAAGACAACTAATCTTTAAGCTTATAAAGTTGCTTCAATAACTCTAATTCTTTTTTATTTACATTTTCTAATATTCGATTTCTACGGCAAAGACTGGTAGCGAACTTTGATGCTATATTTGCTTTTTTACTGAAATATCTGGAAATACCAGAGTACACCAAATAAGATTCTCCTAACTTAAAATTATAGCCACAACTTGCTTCACTTTTGGATGATAAAATTTGTACGTAGTGTTTTTTTGTATCTCCTTTATATTTTTGGATAATTTCAAAAGTATAGATAATAGGATCTGATGAAGATTGATGCGTCGAATTGGGATTAACATCTTTTACATCTATGACCTTACCAGTAAATATTAAATCGGCATCATAATAGGCTTCTCTTACCTTTTTTACTAGGGATTCGTCCTTTTCTAAACAGCTGCAAGCTTTTGAATTTTGTATTGAAGCTATAGTTATCAGTAATATTAAAAAGATGATTTTCATTATTATTTTATTAGATCTGTTGTAATTTAATAAAATTTGAACCTTATCAAATATCTAAAGCGCCAATTCTTCTAAAAGATAAAGGGAAATGTCGATAGAAATTATAATTACTGGGATTTCTAGTTTTGAATTGCGTGAAAAGATTTTGGTATTTTTAAAAGTTTAGCCAGACCATTACTTATTTTTCTCAATAAGATGGTACGATTAAAGAATGGTGTTATCTTCCTACAATTATTGTATGGGCAATTCTTTTCACCATATATTTGCCAAAATATAAAATGAGCTGAAATAAATTATAACTAAGAGCAAGATATTATGAATATAAAACTACTTTACTTATTATTTTTTATCATGACTTTAACACAGGCCCAGATTACTCAAGTAGGGGAAACGCTTTACGGATCTGGGGGAGGTCAATGGTTTGGATTTTCTTTAAGTACTAGTGCCGATGGAAAACGAATAGTAATAGGAAATCCTACGGAAAGGAGTTCTGGATTTGTTCAGGTATTTGAAAATATTTCTGATAATTGGGTCCAAGTTGGAGAGGATATCCAAAGTATTTTAGAAGATGAAATAAGTGATCTCGGATCAGGATTATCTGTTAGCATCAACAACGATGGAACCGTTATTGCTTTTGGAACACCAAGCCGCAGGAATGAAGAAAATCTTTTTAGAGCAGGTCGAGTTAGAATTTACAGAGAACAAGCTGGAACTTGGATCAAAGTCGGTAATGATATTAATGGAGAAGCTGAAAGAGATTATTTAGGAACATCCATTAGCTTGAGTTCGGATGGTAATATTATTGCTGTTGGTGTTCCTGAAAATGATGATAACGGGAATAATAGTGGGAAAGTAGTTGTGTATAAAAATATTGAAGGGACTTGGACTCAAATGGGGAATGACATTTCAGGAAAGGTAGCATACCAACTTTTTGGTCAGTCGATTGAATTAAGTTTAGATGGAACTACAGTAGTGGCAGGAGGTCCAGGTTCATTTAGCCAAGATGTATTAGGAAAAGCATATGTGTATAAATTTAGTGAGGGTGATTGGATTCAAATAGGAGCCGATTTGGAAGGAACTTATACTGGAGCTGGTTTTGGGACTTCTGTAAGTATCAATAATAATGGAACTATGGCTGCAGTTGGATCGCCTTATGGAAGTAGAGTGTTGGTGTTTGAATATGAAGATAATACTTGGAAATTAGTTGGCGATGTCATTAGAGTTGGAGCAAACGATCGTTTTGGAATAGCAATTAGTCTTAATGATTCTGGTAATATTTTGGCCGTTGGAGCATCCTACAAGGATGGACCGCCTTCTCAAATAGGAATGGTTCAAGTTTACGAAAAAATTGATGAATCCTGGATTCAAATTGGCAATGATATTTTAGGGACTGAAGATTTCGATCAATTGGGATCCGCTGTTAGTTTAAATGGTAAAGGTGATATTCTGACAGTAGCTACACCTTATAGCAATGAAAATGGTGATAATTCTGGAAATGTACAGATATTTCAGATTGAAAGTAATATTCTAAATATAGAAGAATATGATATCATTTCAAATTCTTTGAAAATTTTTCCCAATCCAACAAATAATAAAATTAACATTTCAGGAATTGGTAAAGCGATAGACAAGATTCAGCTTTACGATATGAAAAATAGTTTGATTGAAGAGGTTAAGTCAAATAACACAACAAAGGTATTGGATGTTTCAAAATGTCTTAATGGGATTTATCTTGTTCGAATAATTTTTGATGACGGAAATGAGATTATTAAAAAAGTTGTGAAAAATTAGAATGAAGATTTTAATATAATTTTTCGGATTAAGAATTAAAACTAAGCATCCATAATGACTTGCTGAGATTAAAGGATGATGTTTAGTAAATCAGATTTTCATCGGTTTAAACAACTCAATATTTACAGTTCCGTCAATTTTCATATGAAAATTTTGATCACGCGCATGGATTATTAAATTGGTTATGAGTTTTCTGGATTCTTTTAGTTCTGATATTCTCTTTTTTGCATGAATTACATTCGGGTCATCTTCGTTTTTTGAACTAAGGATTTGTAAGTTGTGAAATTTGATTTTATCAGCAATAAGAGATAAAAGCACATCTGCAGAGTTGATAGGAGAATAAATTCCTTCTACCAATTTTATATTGTTATACATGGAATTCATAGGTAAATAGGTTGGTGTAACTAACTGTTTTTGGAAGATAATAGATAATGTTGTTTTGGATTCATAACAACGAAAAAGGCACTTATTCATTTTTTAATTATTCTTTTGCAATGTATAGTGCCTTTTATGAATGTATATGTTTTAATATGAAATATCTTACTACTCTCCTTGACCTAGAGAGAAACCTCTTTTTCCATCAAATTCATAGAGGTTTTCCGTTTTTATAACATCAAAGCCTTGATTGTTAAGTTTGGATAAAAGTGCGAGTATTTGTTCTTGGTCAATACAATTATAAGATGGAATCGCTTTTTTTATGTCAGAATCATAGGCAACAAATCTACATCTCCAATGATCCGTACAGTAGGTTTCTTCCATACCATTTGGATATACCTTCACTCCTCGATTTGTAATCATCTTAAGTTTTAACTTGTAAGCCTGAATTTTAGATAACATATCACCGATTTTTTTGGGGTCAGAACCTTGCCAATCAATGAATACATCAACTCCCACGAGTTCTTTTTTGGATTTCTTACGTTTGTAGGCAAACGTCCTGATTATTCCTGATCCTTTATTAATTTTGCTTGGAGCTAATTTTTTAGGCTTTTGTCCTAGTCGTGATATTATTTCATTTGCGAACTCTCGAGTGGATACTTTCTTACAACTTGAGTCTTGTTGATAGATGTCTGCCGTATGGTATCCTGCTTCAATAGTTGATAACAAGGCATTTTTTATTTTGTCGGCAATTTTTAATTCTCCAATATGCGCTAACATAAGAATTGCTGCATTTATAAGTCCAGAGGGATTGGCAATTTGTTGTCCCGCAATATCTGGTGCCGAACCATGTATGGCTTCAAACATGGCTATATTATCTCCAATATTAGCAGAACCTGCTAGTCCAACAGATCCGGCAATTTCTGCAGCAATATCAGAAATGATATCTCCATACAGATTAGAGGTTACAATTACATCATAGTTCTCTGGATTGGCAGCAAGTTTTGCGGATCCTATATCGATTATTTGAGTTTCAGATTGTATATCAGGATAGTCTAAAGATATTTCTTTAAACACACGATGAAACAGTCCATCGGTTAATTTCATGATGTTATCCTTAACCATACAAGTAACCTTTTTTCTGTTATATGCTTTTGCATACTCAAAGGCATATCTAATAATACGTTCACATCCAGGTTTTGTTATTAACTTAAGACATTGCACAACATCTTCAGTTTGTTGGTGCTCTATTCCAGCATATAAATCTTCTTCATTTTCTCTTATGATAACAACATCCATTTGAGGGAAATGGGTTTTTACAAATGGATAAAAAGAATTTACGGGTCGTACATTTGCGTATAATCCTAATGATTTCCTAAGAGTAACATTTAGACTTTTAAACCCTTTACCTTGTGGGGTAGTTATTGGAGCTTTTAGAATAAGTTTATTTCTATTAATGATTTCCCAGGATCTGTTATCTATACCTGCAGAATTTCCAGATAAATAGACTTTTTCCCCTAATTCAATAAATTCTGGTTCAATTTTAGCTCCAGCTTTATCAAGAATATCTAGTGTAGCAGCCATTATTTCTGGTCCAATACCATCTCCTTTAGCAACGGCTACTTTGATAGTTTTGTTAGTATCTGTTTTCGAGATCTCTTGAGTTAATATATTGTTTTTCATATAATTAATTTTTATCCAGTACAAATATCTAGATAATTATTCATAAATTTTTATTTATATATATTATGAATTAAATAAATATAATTTATGAAAAACTGTTTTCTCATTAGTTCTTGCCTGTTTGATGGGAATTAATGAACAATAGTGGTTTTCAGGGTTGATTCAACTTATTTCTATATTTAGTTTCGTTAATTGGTAAAGTTTTAACTAACTTAACGTACGATCCCAATTGATTACTATGTATCCTTCTAGAGTATTTCTTTTATTTTTTATTTCCATTTTTTATACCGGTTTACTAGCTCAATCTTCTCATAAAGATTCTGTAGCACTTAAGAAGATAAGAGATCTTCAACAAATCTCCCAAGCCACTTATAGAAAAGGTAATTTTGAATTGTATAAAAAATACGTAGACTCATTACAACAAATAACGGAAGATTACGGTTTTTTGGAGGATGAGATTTTGGCTATTGTAGGTCAAGGAATTTATTATAGCAATTTGGATGTATATCACGAATCTCTGAAGAGGTATCTGGTTGCTTTGGATAAGGCAAAAGAGTTACCCGAAAATTCTAAAACCAAGATCATTGTTTTAGCTAATTTGGGAAATATTTATAATAACCTTTCTCAATACGATAAGGCTTCTGAAACTTTTAAAAAAGTAATACGATTAGCAAAACAGCATGATAATCCAGAGCGTGTTTTGATTGCATCATATAATGCTTTGGGGATTACAGCCATGCATCAAAAGAATTATGAAGAATCCTTAGCGTATGCTAAAAAGGTAGATAGTTTTGCGACAGCATTGGCTAGAAATGACATGAAGATTATAGCACTTAATAATATCGCAGATTGTTACACAAAGCTAAAGAAATATGAGAAAGCAAAACAAAATGCTACTGAAGCTTTAGCATTAATAACTAAAGAGGAATCTATAGAAAGTAAGGCGAATTCTTATTTACATCTTGGTGTAGCACATGTAGGATTGAAAGAATCTGAAAAAGCAATCGAGAACCTTTTGCAAGTGGAAAGAATTGCAACTGAGAATAGTTTTTTAAGGTTGACAATGTATTCAAATAAGTATTTGGCAAAAGCATACGAGTTACAGGAAGAATTGCAAAAAAGTATCAATGCATATAAAAAGTATGAGGAAGTTAAAGATGAGTATCTAAATAGTCTTTCTGAAGGGAAACGTATTATTGCCGAAAGAGATTTGGAAGAGCAAGAACTACAATTCGCAGAGGAGAAAGAGGTTTTGGAAAGCAGGAATAAAAGGGCACTATTTTTTGGTGCCCTAATAATCCTTCTAATAGCCTTAGGTATTTGGGTGTATTTTTATAAACGAAAGGTTGTACTAAAAAAGGAATCCGAAAGTCTAGCAAAGGATAAAGAACTTTTGGAAAATGAAAATCAAAGTCTAAGAGATAAGTTGAATGAAATTAGGATTCGAGAACAAAATCAAGAACTTGAAACAAGTGTCTCTAATACTTCCAATAAATACCAAAATTCTTCATTGAGTATTGAAGATAGAAACGCGTATGCAGAAAGAATCCTAAAATATATGGAAGAAGAAAAACCCTATCTTAATGAGGATCTAAAACAATCAGATTTTGCTACAGCACTGGAAATGAATATACCGCAGGTTTCTGAAGTTTTAAATGCTTGCTTTCAAAAGAATTTTAATAATTTTTTGAATCTATACAGAATAAATGAGGTTAAAGAATTAATGAAAAACCCAATCTACGAGGAGTATAAAATTGTAGCCATTGGCTATGAAGCAGGTTTTAAAAGCAAGACTTCTTTTAATAGAGCTTTTAAGAACCTTGTAGGAGTAACACCTTCTGAATACAGGAAAAAGAGCGCTTAAAGGACTATTTACACGTTTCAAATTATAATTTGAAACCTCTTCCCAAACATTTATAGCTAGTTTTGAAATGAACATTTTTAGAGGTGATCTTTTATCAATGCACAACTATGTTAAGGAAATCTAAAAACAGTGGTTTTCAAGGTTGATAGAAAAGTACACACCAGCTAGTTTTGTTTAAATCAACTGAAGAATTTCTATGAACACGAATTTTTCAATGTATAAACAAGGGAAAATAGATCTTATATATGATTAAAAAAATACACCAACGTATCTTATTGTATGTATGCGGCTTATTTATTAGTATAACTTTATTTAGTTTTTCTAATAGGAATTCTAGTGAGTTAGACTTGACAGCATTTGTTGGAGAGTTTACCTCTATTTGGGATACTACGCAAGAAGGTACTTCTGCAGATAATGAAATCACAATTCCTACGAATCCTGGATTTACGTATAATTATATAGTGGATTGGGGAGATGGATCTACAGATACGAATATTACGGGAGATATAACCCATACCTATGCCACGGCTGGCACCTATACTGTAAAAATAAGTGGAGACTTTCCTGCTATCTATTTTAATGATGGTGGAGATAGGAGAAAAATCATTGAAATCTTGGAGTGGGGAATTATCGAGTGGCAAACTATGGAGGACGCTTTTCATGGTTGTGAAAACTTAAATTTTGACGCCATTGATGCTCCTGATTTATCTAGAGTGACAAGTTTAAGAAACATGTTTAGAGACTGTATTTCGTTTAACGGAATTGTAAACAATTGGGATGTAAGTGCCATCGTAGATATGTCCGGTCTTTTTGCAGGTGCTCGTATTTTTAATAGACCGTTAGATAACTGGAATACAATTTCAGTAACAGACTTGTCTGAAACTTTTTTGGGAGCAAATTCCTTTAATGAACCTTTAGACAACTGGAATACAGCTTCGGTAACTACATTGTCTAGCACATTTGCTGCTGCCGGTAGATTCAATCAAAATATTAATAATTGGGATGTAAGTCAGGTAGCTACTATGAATAGTACATTTCAAGATGCTAATGATTTTAATCAACCTTTGAATAACTGGAATGTATCTAATGTTACCACTATGGCTCGCATGTTTGATGATGCCAGAGATTTTAATCAACCTCTGAATAATTGGAATGTGAGTAATGTAACTGATATGACAAGGATGTTTTATGGTTTTATTGGTATGGATTTTAATCAGCCTCTAGATAATTGGGATGTTGGTAATGTAACCAATATGCAGGAAATGTTTAGAGAATGTGAGTTCTTTAATCAATCTATTAATAATTGGAACGTATCTAATGTGACTAATATGAGTGGGATGTTTGAAAGAGCTAACTCATTTAATCAACCGCTTGACAATTGGAATGTGAGTGCGGTGACTGATATGAGTAATATGTTTGATAGTGCGATTGCGTTTGCACAGCCAATTGACAATTGGGATGTGAGTAATGTTACCAATATGTCTGAGATGTTCAGATCCTCTAGCTATAATCAACCAATCAATGCTTGGAATGTGAGTAGCGTTACCGATATGTCTGGAATGTTTAGTGGTGTCAGGTCAGATCTTTTACATCCATTCAATCAACCATTAGATAATTGGAATGTTTCTAATGTTACAAATATGAGTGGTATGTTTCGCTTTTGCGAATTTAATCAGCCCATAAATAATTGGACTGTTTCTTTAGTTAGTAATATGAGTAATATGTTCCAAGGATCACCTGCCTTCAACCAACCTTTAGATACATGGGATGTTGGTTTGGTTTCTAATTTTCGAGAAACATTTTCTAGTGCTTCAAGCTTTAATCAAAATTTATCGGTTTGGAATATTATGACCGCTACTAATATGACAAATATGTTGTCTAATAGTGGAATTTCTCAAGAGAATTATGATAATATTTTAATAGGTTGGGCCGCTAAGGCAGTTCAAAGTAATGTAAACTTGGGTGCTACTAATCTTGAGTATTGTGATGGAAGAGATGCTAGACAAGATTTAATAGATACTCATAATTGGAATATAACTGGCGATAGTGTTAATTGTACATTTGTACTCTGTACTCAAATCACTTCTCCAGTGGATGGGGATACCAATGTACCCGCTAATTCCGATATTCGATGGGATCCAGCACCAAATGCTACAGGATATAGAGTTAGTATACGAAGAGAAAATGGTGGAACCACCCAAATAATTTATGACAATCAAGATTTTGGTAATGTGGTAGGATTGGATTTTACCAATGAATTCATTCCAGGAGATACGGTATATGTAACTGTAGTACCTTATAATGATGACGGACCAGCAACAGGATGCCCTGAAATTAGTTTTACCGTAGTTGAAAGTTGGGTTAATAGCCCTGATGCTTTTAAATTGACTTATGACACCAGAATTCAGGAAGCAAATCAGTCTACACCAACGAACCAATTGAGAATTCAAACTACTTCTGGATTAGCATATAATTATTCAATAGATTGGGGAGATGGACAATATGATAATAATGTAACAGGAGAAATTATACATACTTATTTAGTACCTGGAATTTATACAGTAAGTATTATTGGTACTTTTCCTTCTATTAGACATGCAGAGTTTAATAGTGATTCCATAAAATTACTTTCCATTGATCAATGGGGAACTCGAGTTTGGGAAAGTATGCAAAGTGCATTTGCAGGTTGCGAAAACATGGAATACAATGCTACAGATATTCCTGATCTTTCCAATGTTACTAGTATGAGTTCCATGTTTATTGTATGTAGAAATTTTAATGGAAATATCAATAATTGGGATGTTAGTAATGTAACCAATATGTCTGCTATGTTTGGAGTAACAGATCTATATAACCAACCTTTGGACAATTGGAATGTTAGTAATGTAACAAGTATGAGGTTGATGTTCTTTAGAACTACTCTTTTTAATCAGGATATCAGTAATTGGGACACAACAAATGTACTTAATACTTCTAGAATGTTTGAAGGAGCTGAAGCTTTTGATCAACCTTTAAATAACTGGGATGTTAGTAACGTAACGGACATGTCCGAAATGTTTCAGGATACAAATGCATTTAATCAACCATTAGATAACTGGGATGTAAGTAATGTTACTACGATGGAAGAAATGTTTGATAGCGCCGCTGTTTTTAATCAAAACATTGATAATTGGGATGTAAGTAGTGTAACCAATATGAATGATATGTTTGATAGCGCTACTGTATTCAATCAACCTTTAAATTCTTGGAATGTAGCAAATGTGACTTCTATGGATAGGATGTTTTATAATGCTACGGCTTTTAATCAACCACTAGATAATTGGGATGTTTCTGGAGCCGTAATTATGAGCAGTATGTTTTCACGTTCGTCCTCATTTAACCAAAATATCAATGGTTGGAATGTTACAAATGTAACTACTATGCGTGCCATGTTTAGTAATGCAGATGTATTTAATGAACCCTTAGATAATTGGGATGTTAATTCTGTAGTGGATATGTCAAGTATGTTCCAAGGAGCAGATGTTTTTAATCAACCTTTAAATACCTGGAATGTTAGTGCGGTAGCAAATATGACTTCGATGTTTGAGGATACTTTGCTATTCAACCAACCCTTAGATAATTGGGATGTAAGTTCTGTAACCATAATGAATTCTATGTTTGAAGGAGCTTCCGTGTTTAATCAAAATATTAATTCTTGGAATGTTGGCGTAGTTACGAATATGCAATCGATGTTTCAGGATGCTATAACTTTTAATGAATCTTTAAATTCCTGGAATACAGGAGAATTGCAGAACACACAGGAAATGTTTAGTGGAGCAGTTGCCTTTAATCAAAATATTGATGTATGGAATGTTTCTTTTGTCACTACCATGGAAGAAATGTTTCGAGATGCAACAAGTTATAACCAAGGAATGGACTCATGGAATGTTGCTTCGGTAACCACAATGGAAGGGATGTTCCGTAATGCAACGGCTTTCAATGAAAATATAAGTAGTTGGAATGTTAGAGGTGTAAATACCATGGAATCTATGTTTGACGGTGCTACTTCTTTTAATCAACTTCTGAACAATTGGAGAGTAAGTGGAGCTGAAAATATGGATTATATGTTTCGAAATGCTTCCAGTTATAATCAGGAAATGAATATGTGGATTATTGGGAACGTAAGTATGCGATCTATGTTTGAGGATGCAACGATCTTTGATCAATTCTTAGGAGATTGGAATGTGAGTAATGTGAGCAATATGCAAGATATGCTTGATAATACAGCCTTATCTAGAGAAAATTATGATAATACTTTGATTTCTTGGTCAGAGCAATCACTAACTCCAGGGATTAATCTCGGTGCAGAGACCTTACTCTATTGTGAAAGTATAGCCCAAAGACAATCCATGATCGATAATTATGGATGGATTTTTACAGATGATATTCTTGATTGTCCCATACCAGTGTGTACACAACTTACTTCTCCAGAAAATGGTGATGTAGATGTTCCTGTAAATACTAATTTGGTATGGGAATCTGTGCTATATGCAACATCTTATGATCTTACGATTACTTTACAACCAAGTGGCACAGTTATTACTGAAACTGTAACTACTACATCTTATGAATTTGCGGCTAATGCATTAGTAGGCTCTACTAGTGTGACTGTTTTGATAGAACCCAGAAATGATGAAGGAGTTGCAACAGGTTGTGTTTCCGAATCATTTAGTTTATCTACAGATGTTGCATCCGTACCTGAATGTACTTCATTAGTAGAACCTGTAAATGGAAGTGCTGATATAGTCATTGATACTAATCTTTCGTGGGATGCTATTCCAGATGCAGATGGTTATTTGATTACAGTTGGAACAACTTCTGGAGGAAACGATATTATCAATAATCAAGACGTTGGTAATATTACCACCTATGATTTACCAACGGATTTACCAGAGGATACTGAGATTTTTGTGTCGATAACCCCTTACAATGAAGAAGGAAATGCTACAGGATGTGTGGAAGAAAGTTTTACAACAGAATTAATTCCAGTTGTGCCTTCTTGTACAACTATTTCAGAGCCATTAAACGGTGCTACAAATGTCCCCATAGACACCAATTTAAGTTGGAATAGTGTAGATGGAGCAAATGGTTATTTAGTTTCAGTTGGGACTACTCAAGGAGGTATTGAAATTGCCAATAGCATTGATGTCGGTAATACAACTACCTATGATTTTCCTGTTGACCTTATAGAAAATAGAACGTTTTATGTTACGATTATTCCGTATAATGATGTGGGAGATGCAGTAGCTTGTACTGAAGAAAGTTTTAGAACTGGAGACTCTACATTAAATGATCCTCCGAGTTGTACAACTCTTTCAGATCCTCTTAATGGAGCTATTGATGTTTTATTAACGACAAACCTTACCTGGAATAGTAGTTCGAATACAGATGGTTATAGGTTAACTGTTGGAACTACATCGGGTGGAAGCGATATCGTAAATAATTTGGATGTTGGTAATACGACAACATACGATTTACCAGCAGATTTGCCTGAAACTACAGAAATATATGTGACTATCATTCCTTACAATGGTTTTGGTGATGCTACTGGCTGTATCGAAGAAAGTTTTACTACCGAAACTTTGGCAACCATTCCAGTTTGTACCAATTTATCGAGTCCGTTGAATGGAGCTACTGATGTTTCCATTGCCACAGACCTAAGTTGGAATGTTGTTGCGGATGCAACAGGTTATAGATTAATTGTTGGAACTACATCGGGAGGAAGCGATATTGTAAATAATTTGGATGTTGGTAATGTAATAACATATGATGTTCCAACTGATTTGCCCGAAAACACCCAGATATTTGTAACTATCATTCCTTATAATGCTGTAGGCGACGCTACTGGCTGTACCGAAGAGAATTTTACTACCGAAACTTTGGCAACCATTCCAGTTTGTACCAATTTATCGAGTCCATTAAATGGAGCTACTGATGTTTCCATTGCCACGGATCTAAATTGGAATACGGTTACAGATGCAACAGGTTATAGATTAATTGTTGGAACTACATCGAATGGAAGTGATATTGTAAATAATTTGGATGTTGGTAATGTAACAACATATGATGTTCCAACTGATTTGCCCGAAAACACCCAGATATTTGTAACTAT